>JAYUAJ010000023.1:0-2602 GCA_043741375.1 Hyphomicrobiaceae bacterium
TGGCTATCGCTCTCGTGGAGCTATTTCCTGACGCTCGCGCTCATCGTCCCGGCCTCGGGGTTGCTGCTTCGCCTGTTCCTGATCCAGCACGATTGCGGCCACGGTTCGTTCTTTGGCGTGCGTGCGGCCAATGACTGGGTGGGACGCGTGATCGGCGTTCTGACGCTGACCCCCTACGACGTCTGGCGGCACAGCCACAATATCCACCACGCCACTTCGGGCAATCTCGACAAGCGCGGCATCGGCGACATCAACACGCTGACGGTTGCCGAATATCGAGCCTTGCCCTACTGGCGGCGCATCATGTACCGGCTGTACCGGCACCCCGCCGTGATGTTCGGTCTCGGGCCGGCTTACGTGTTCATGCTGCGCAATCGCCTGCCGGCGGAATTGACGCGCTCGGGCCTGCGCGACTGGACCAGCGCCATGGGAACCAACGCCGCAATTCTCGTTGGCTCGGCGATCATGATGTATTTCTTCGGCGTCGTTCCGTTCCTGGTCGTGCATCTGCCGATCGTATTGCTCGCATCATCGATTGGCGTCTGGCTGTTCTTCGTGCAGCATCAGTTCGAGGACACGGTTTGGGATCAGGACCCGAACTGGTCGTTCCACGACGCCGCACTTTACGGCAGCTCGCACTATGATCTGCCGCTGGTGCTGCGCTGGTTCACGGCCAACATCGGCGTGCACCATGTGCATCACCTCTATGCGCGCATCCCGTACTACCGCCTGGGCCGCGTCCTACGCGACTATCCAGAATTGGCCAACGTGAAGCGCCTGACGCTGCTGGAAAGCTTTGGCCACGTGAACCTGACGCTGTGGGATGAGAAACGCCGCCAGCTGATCTCGTTCAGCCAGCTGAGCCGGGCGTAGGAACATTTTCGCGACATCTGAACCGCACCGTAGGGTGGGCTGAGACTTTTTGCGAAGCCCACCGCGACTATGCCGTGCTGGTCGAGGTGGGCTTCGTGAAGAACTCAGCCCACCCTACGGGTTCTCTTACGGCCCACCGAACAGTACGCTGAGCAAGTCGCCGAAGGCGTCCTGCGATTTGCCTTTGCCTTTGGATTTGGTGGTGTCGACCTGGCCATCCGTGGCGTCGCCACCCGAGGCTACCAGGTCTCCGCTCGCTTTGACCTCGACCGGCGCCAGATGATCGTAGCCGTGATCGACGGCGTCCCACTTGCCGTCAAGGCCCTGAATCACGCGCTTCTCGTGCCCGTAGACGTCGGCGAACGACTTCAGCTTGCCATTGTCGTCCACCCATTGGGTGAAATAGACCAGATGGATCGGGATGCGCTTGTCGATCGCGATCTCGTTGTTCAAGGGGCCAGACTTGTCCAGCTCGGCGACCTTGTCGGCGTCCCAGCCCTTGTCCTCTTTCAGGATCATGCGGGCGAGATCCATCGGGTTCTGCACGCGCAGGCAGCCATGGCTGAGCGTACGGCGCGCCGCATTGAACATGTATTTGTCAGGCGTGTCGTGCATGTAGATGGTGTGCTGGCTCGGGAACGAGAATTTCACATGCCCAAGCACGTTTTTCGGCCCTGACGGCTGCACCACTTCGTACTCGCGAATGTCCGTGCTCGTCCAATCGATTTTCTTCCAATCGACAGCGGCGCCGTCCTTGGTCTGCACCTCAAGCGCGAATTTGCGCATGTAGCCGCCAT
The DNA here is from genome assembly GCA_043741375.1 of Hyphomicrobiaceae bacterium. Classification (GTDB taxonomy): domain Bacteria; phylum Pseudomonadota; class Alphaproteobacteria; order Rhizobiales; family Hyphomicrobiaceae; genus JANYHF01. The sequence goes on from JAYUAJ010000023.1 coordinate 1,671, forward strand.
TGCGCTTCAGGCTGGGCCACAGCTCGTTGACCTTGATGCTCTCGGGCACCCGCCATTGCGGGCGCAGCACGACATACTTCAGCGGGCGCGAGAAAATGGCGCTCTGCTTGTCCAACTGGCCGGCGACAATCCTCTCGGTGCGGACGACCTGACCGTCCTTATACACATACTGCATGAACTCGGGGATGTTGTTGAACACATACATGCCCTTGCCGACGCCCAGCTGCGTGCCCATGTCGTCGGGCAGCCAGCGCCACATCTCCATGTTGGCGCGCAGGCGCTTGGCGTCCTTGCTGAGCTTGGCGGGCTTTCCGTCCTTCGGCAGCGCCTTGACGTAGAGTTGGCGCAGGCGCTCGAATTGTTCGTGCTTCGGGTTTAGGCTGCGCAAATAGGCGCCCGGTTCGTCGGATTTGGCCAGGTCCTCCAGCACCTGTTTGGGGTCGATCCATTGCGGGCGGCGGTCAAGCTGAGTTGAAAGCATCTCAGCCGGATCGGGGATGCGTCCGCCGCGGGCATAACGCGCATAGGTGAGCGCGGCGACCGAGAGTTGCAGGTCGGCGGCGGCAAGCTTGGCCGGATCGGCGCCCGGCGGGGTCGGCAGTGGAAAGTCCTTAGGGTCGAGCGCGTAGTCGGCCGAGGCTGACATCTCGGCCATGGCCTTGTCGGCACGCGTCGTGAGTTTTCCATCGACGACCCAGAGCGGTGCATTGCTGCGCGCGGCGTAGAAGGCCTTCAGGGCGTCCTGGTCCTTGCGTTCGGGATCGGACGGCCCCAGCGCCAAGCGACCCAGGGCCTCGTCGAGGCCTTTGACGACCGGATCGGCGGGGACCTGGACGACCACAGCAGCGGCAGGCGCGACGGTATCAGGCGTCTTGCCTTCGGCAACGGCTGGAGCAGCTGAGGCCACGGCCACCAGCCAGATCAACCCTATC
>JAYUAJ010000024.1:0-2599 GCA_043741375.1 Hyphomicrobiaceae bacterium
ACGCCCAGGAGCACTGAGAACAAAAGTGTGACGACCGGCGACAGCGTGAACATGATGCCGGCATAGCCGGCGCCGACCTTGGGAATGACGGTAAACAACAGAAGGTTCGGGACGGCGTAGGAGACGGCGGCCGTGACCACAAAGTAACGCAAGCGATGGCCGTCAGGAGGCCGGAGTTCGCCCCGTCCGGCCAGGACCAGACCCAGAATAAGCGCCGCCCCCGACGAAATCACCAGCGCCCACAGCACCGGCGCCAGCCCCGCGTCACCGGCCAGCTTGCCAAGCGGAATGGACACTCCAAGCAGCGTGCCCACTGTCAGCAGCAGCGCAACCGGCGAAGACCACAGGCGACTCACCCTTCGCCACCCTTGGGGCCCCAGAACACCACCCAGCAGACGAAATCGGAGCTCATCTGTTCGAAGTGGTGCGGCTCACCCGCTGTGACGAACAGGGCGTCGCTGCTTGAAACCCGCATCCGCTCTCCCGCATGCAGGAAGACGGCCGAGCCTCCAGCGATGATATACAGCTCGTCTTGCGAATGCGGTTCCTGCCGGTCCTCTCCGCGCGGAGCGAACACCTCAAGCGACATGGTGCCGTGCTCGATGGCGGTTGCAAACGGTTCGCCGCCAGGCCATTTGGCCGTAGCAGGGCGCGGCAACGAGGCCAACAACGGGGCAAGCGATATCTTCACGGCGCGTCTCCTCGTCAAGCCCTCCGACGATCGACCGTCCCTACTCAACCGATATCACGCCCGCGCGCAATACGGAGGCGCCGTAGGCTTGTTACGATTGCAATGCTGAGATGCTCAGGCGGCCTGCCTTGGCCTCGGCGGGCGTCGGCCGCACACCATCGAACTCGCCGATGAAATCGGTTATGCGGGCCGCAATCCGGGGCCAAGCGAAGTTCTGCTCGGCGTAGGACCGGGCCTGCAGTCGGGCGTGCGCCCAGTGGCCTTGGTCGCCCCCCTGGGAGTCCAGCCAGACGCCGAGAGCGCTGGCAAAATCGGCGGCGTCATCGGGCGCGTGCGTGAGCAGCCACGGTTCCGCCGTCAGCTCAATGTTGCCTGGGACGAGACCGGTCAGGACGATGCGCCCGGCAGCTGCATAGTCCCTGAGCTTGATCGCTGAGAAGCCGAAACCGATGTCCTGGCGCAGCGACAGCGGGAGGATGGCGAGGTCGAAACAGTTAATGGCGGCGTTGGCTGCCGTGAACGGCACCTTTCCCATGATGCGGACCCGATCCGTCAATCCGAGCCGCCGCGCCATGTCGGCAAGGGGGGGCAGCCCCGGACCGTCGCCGAAGATCAGCAGATCGGTGGCCGGATTGCCGGCGGCGAGCTTGGCGTACCCTTCCAGGGCCGTAGTCAGTCCGTGCCAGGGCATGATATTGCCGATGAAACCGACGTACTGCCGATCCTCGGGGAGCCCGAATTGCCGCAAAGCTCTGGCGCGCTCGATCGGGAAGAAATGATCGCAGTCGGTGCCGTTGCCGATGGCGTGCAGGCGATGTTCCGCCACGCCGCTACGAATCAGGCGATCGGTCAGACCTTGGGTGACGCAGCGCGAGGCATCGGCCAGCCGCGAGGCGCCGATCTGCAGATAGCGCTCCAGCACGGCGAGCCGCTCCGATCCGCCGCCGACCCGGCGCTGGCTCTCCAGCCACGAATTATGTTCCAGCACCACGCGCGTGCCCAGCAGCTTGCCGAGCGCAACCACGGCGATGCTGAAGGTGTTGGCACGGCTGTAGATGACGTCCGGCCGGAAGCGCAGCACCATGGCAACCAGCGCGGGCAGTTGCGCCAGTGTATTGAGATTGCCCGGCAGGCCGAAACGGCTGACGTCCTCGACGATGGTGGCAACTTCGCGCACACCGAACGGCATGGCCGGGCACTCGCCGCGGCCAACCGTCAGCACACGCAGCTCGTGGCCGGCGGCGCGGAACGCTTCGAACAGCCCCAGCTGGTGTTGGGCGCCGCCCGACATGCCGCTCCAGTCGGTGAGATTAACCATCAAAATGCGCATGACTCAGCCTCCGGAAACTGAAAAGCCAGCTGGCCGAAGGACCGTGGCAAGGGCGTGCTGGGCCATCGCGGCGGGCACACCGCGGGGGGCCAGAGTTACGGCGTCGTAGACATCGACGAGACGGGCCGCCTGGCGCTCCCAGCCGTAGCGGGCGCGTAAGTGCGCGAGCCGTTCGGCGTCCGGCCGCAGGGTGGTGCGGGCGGCGTAGACTGCCATCAGCCCAGAAGCGACGGCGGCAGGATCGGTGGCGTCGACCGTCCGGCCGTTGCTGTTTTGAGCCACGAACCGGCTGAGTTCTGTTGTGCCGGCGACCAGCAGAGGCAGGCCGGCCAGCGACATTTCCAGGAGCTTGTTGGGCAGGCACAGCTCATAGCTAAGGCACGTCCCGGGGATGGTGCACACGCCCAGATCCGCGCTCTCGATATGGCTAACAACGTCACCGTGCGGCACCGGCGCCAGTACGTGCAAACGGCCGCGGAGAGCGCTGCGGGCCGCGGAAATGGCGGGTTCCAGCTCCGGCCTGATGGTGCCGAGGATGGCCAGGTGCATGCCCGGAACCTGGGTTAACGCCGTCAGCA
>JAYUAJ010000025.1:0-13979 GCA_043741375.1 Hyphomicrobiaceae bacterium
GGCGAGGCTCAGCCGCATCATGGCGGCAGACGAGACGACGCAATCTAGCCGCGTATTCGTAACCATCTCGATGATCGCGGCGACACCGCGCGCCTCCTCGCCGATCATCCAGCCGTGCGCCTCCGCGAACTCGACTTCGGACGAAGCGTTCGAACGGTTGCCAAGCTTGTCCTTCAGGCGCTGGAAGTGCAGCGCGTTGACGCTGCCGTCGGGCAGAAAGCGCGGCACCAGGAAACACGAAAGCCCGCCGGTCGCCTGCGCCAGCACCAGGAATGCGTCGCTCATCGGCGCGGACATGAACCATTTGTGGCCGGTCAGCAGATACTCCGCACCCGTCCCGGTCTCAGCGGCCGCAGGCGTAGCACGGGTGGAATTGGCCCGCACATCGGTGCCGCCCTGTTTCTCGGTCATGCCCATGCCAATGGTGACCGAGGTTTTGTCGGCGATCGGCGCGAAGGCGCGGTCGTATTCGCGCGAAAGCAGCCGGGGAAGCCAAACCCGTGCGATTTCGGGTTGGTGGCGCAGCACGGCGATGGCGGCATTGGTCATGGTGATCGGGCAGCAGTGTCCGGTCTCCATCTGCACCGCCAAGTAACTGCCGGCGGCCCGGATAACGTTGGCGCCGGGCTTGGGTTTGGCATCTGGCCCGGCGGCCAGATGCTCAAATCCACCGCAATGCAGGCCCTCGGCCATGCTCAGCGCCATGCACTCGTGGTAGGCCGGATGGAACTCGACCACGTCCAGACGGCGGCCGTTCTCGTCGAAGGCGCGCAAGCGCGGCGGATTGTCGTTCGCCAGCCGCCCCCGCTCGAAGGCCTCGGCGCCGCCGCAGATGGCGCCGAATGTCATCAGCTGCGGCACCGCCGCCGCGCCGCCTTGCCGCTCCACCACTTCGCGCAGGACGCGATCCAACGTGAACAGATTTATATCGCGGTAGGGCGCCGGCTGATTGAAAACAACATGCGTGGGTGCAGGCATCATGGCCTCCGCAGGATCGAACTCACAGCCCCAGCCGGGCCGCAGCGACTTCGGCGATGGCGGCAGCCACCACTTCGGGCGCGGGCTGGGCGTCGATCAGGGCGCACCGGCCGGGCTCGCGGGCGGCAATGACGAAGAACGCCTCGCGCAGCCGTTGATGAAAGCCGATGTCCTCGATCTCGAAGCGGTCCTTCTCGGCCCCCGCCGCCTGATGGCGCGCGGCGACACGGGAGAGGCCCACCTCGGCCGGCAGATCCAGTACCAGCGTCAGATCTGGCCAGGCGCCGGTCACTACCAGCTGCTCTAGCGTCGCGATCACCGACGGGTCGAGCTTTCCGCCCGCGCCCTGGTAGGCGCGCGTGGAGTCGGCGAAGCGGTCGCAGATGACGTGCGTGCCCGCCGCCAGCGCCGGGCGGATGACCCGCATCAGGTGGTCGCGCCGGGCGGCATTGAACAGCAGCGCCTCGGTGAGCGGATCGGGATAGCCGTCGACCGGGTTGAGCAGCAGGCCGCGGATCTTCTCGGCCAGTGGCGTGCCCCCGGGTTCGCGCGTCACCAGCGTTTTTTGGCCGCGCGCCTCCAGCCAGGTTGCGAGCAACCGCGCCTGCGTGGACTTGCCCCCGCCCTCGCCACCTTCCAATGTGATGAATTTGCCTGTGCTCATCGATCTCTCCTGCGAACCGGCGTCAACTTACGCATTCGCAAGTCTGCCGCAAGGCGGATTGCACCCGACGAAGCGGACGAAAGGCCCGGCTTCAATGGTGCCAGCCTGCCGCAGTCATTGGGTTGTCTGGCTCCATGCACAGGCCTCTGCGCCTTATCCCCAGTTAATTGTGCTCCGCGCGCCACAGGTGGTCTGTCACAAAACCAGCTTTCTCAAAATTGTCACTAACGTGTTTTCTCCCTCCCCGATGGTACCCCCATGCCGGTCGCGCTGACCTCGGTTGGCCAAAGCACCCGGCCTGGCGAGAGAATGGCCTTGGGGTCGAACGCGGTTTTGACCTTCTGCATCATTTCGATTTCGAGCGGTGATTTCACTTCGCGCAACATCTCGCGCTTTAGCCGCCCGATCCCGTGCTCTGCGCTAATCGAGCCGCCGAGTTCGCGCACCAACCCATACACCACCGCGCTGATCTCATCCGACCGCGCCAGATACTCCGCCTTATCCATGCCCACGGGCTGGCTGGTGTTGTAGTGCAGGTTGCCGTCGCCGAAGTGGCCGAAGGGCAAGGGGCGGATGCCGGGCATGACCGCTTCCAGGGCCTGGTTGCCGCGAGAAATAAGCTCGGGGAGGGCGCGGATCGGTACGGAAACGTCGTGCTTGATGCTGCCGCCCTCGAATTTCTGGGTCTCCGACAGGTCCTCCCGCATGGCCCAGAAGGCTTTGCTTTGGGCCAGGGTCTCGGCTAGCGCCACGTCCTCTACCTCGCCCACGTCTAGCGCGAGGCCAAGTTCCCGCTCGGCCAGGGCCCGCGTGGCGCCGTCGTCCGAAAAGCCAGAGAGTTCCATAAGCACGTACCAGGCGTGCCGGCCGGCCAGCGGATCGCGGTGCTGGGGGAAATGGCGGGTGACGAAGTCGATGGCCAGCCGTGGCATCAACTCGAAGGCGGTGAGGGCAGGACCGGAGGCGCTGCGCATACGCTCGAACAGGGCGAGCGCCGTCTCGGGCGAGGCTAGCCCCACAAAGGCGGTGGCCTTTTCGTGCGGGGCGGGCCAGAGTTTCAGCACTGCGGCGGTGATGACGCCGAGTGTGCCTTCGGCGCCGATGAAGAGGTGCTTCAGATCGTAGCCAGTGTTGTCCTTGCGCAGCGACCGCAGGCCATTCCAGACCCGGCCGTCCGCCAGCACGACTTCGAGCCCAAGCACCATGTCGCGCGCGTTGCCATAGGCCAGCACCTGGATGCCGCCGGCGTTGGTGGAGAGATTGCCGCCGACCATGCAGCTGCCCTCTGAGGCGAGCGACAGCGGATAGAGCCGGCCCGCTGCATCAGCTGCGAGTTGGACGTTGCGCAGGGTGACGCCGGCCTCGGCAGTGATCGTGTAGCCCTCGGGGTCGATGGCGCGGATCGCATTCATGCGGGCGAGCGAGAGGACCACCTCCTTGCCCGTCTCGTCCGGCACCTGCGCGCCGACGAGGCCCGTGTTGCCCGATTGCGGCACGATGGGCGTGCGGGTTTCGTGCGCGAGGGCCATGATGGCGGAAACTTCGGCGGTCGTGCATGGGCGCAGCACCAGCGGCGTCCGCCCATGCCAAAGCCCGCGCCATTCCTGGGTGTAGGGCGCGGTATCGGCGGGCGCGGTGAGGGCGTTGGCGGGGCCGACGATGGCGGCGAAGGCGGAGAGGAGGGGGACGGGGAGGGGCATGGGCGAAAAAAACCTGCGATGACAGTCCTCAAATTACGGGAAACTCTGAGCCTTCTTCGCGTTCCGACCCCGCCATGTATCCCAGTCGATCAATCCATGATCTTTCAACTGCGCGAGGCTTCGTGGCGTCGACCTGTCTGTAAATACAATGGCATTCTGGGAAAACAGGTTGACCTTTGCTGAGATGAAATGGATTTCAGCCGTGGCTCCTTCCGGCGCCACTGATGTGTAAAGCAGATCGAACGTTCCATCGTCCCAACGGCCGCCTGAGCGACTTCCCAACAGCGGGTCTCGCCCATCCCCAACGGCGCGAAAACAGGGCCCATCAAATACTGTGCGGTGCTTACGATCCAGCGTGTCGATCAGCGTGATGTCGCGCGGCGGCCGCTGGGCGTTGGCCATGGCTAGAGGTACGCGTCCGCGTCCAGACGGTCCAGAACGCCGATGACATCTTCTGACCTGCCGTTGACGATCAGATCGATGGCCCGCTGCCCATCCAGTTGCGGATGCCGCGCGTAGAGCCAAATACGAATTTCCGACGACGAATAGAAGTTCTCCAGCCGGCCGACAATGTAGTGAAGGTCCGAAAGGACAAGTTGTGTCTTTGCATGAGGAACACGCGGGCCTGCCGACCAACGCGAGACAGTCGCCGGTGAGACACTTGCGATGTTGGCGATGTCTGTGCCCTTCAAGTTCCCATCGTCGTTCAGGTCCTTGAGGTATCTGGCGACGGCGCCAGGCGGTCGCGAGGGATGACGTCGGCGACCTATATCGCCTGATCATATTCATTTCACAAATTGTAACATGTGAAACGAAAACAGCAAGCATCGTTTGGGGCTGGCAGCCAGATCGCGCTGCGATTTGCGCCGGAAGAGGGAGCGATTCCCCTGGAGTCCGGCTGTTCGTGTAGTGAGGAGTGTAACCCACGCAAAGGTCGAATCCCCTCCCTTGAGCGGGAGGGTTAGGGTGGGGGTGCGGTCTGGGCGCGGATCGTTGTAACTTGCCAAAGTCCGTCAAACCAAGCGTCCGAACCTGACCTCAGCGTTAGCGGCCCCTTAACACCTTTCCCGGCATTCCCCAGGCCCCGTTGTCTAGAACCTTAACCCTTGCCTGCGATGCTTTGACCTTGGTTCGAGGTCACGGGCAGCAGGCAGCGTATGGGTCGCCGGATACTGATCATTGTCGAGAATCTGACGCTGCCGCTCGATCGGCGCGTCTGGCAGGAAGCCACCACGTTGCGCGATGCGGGGCATACGGTCTCCGTCATTTGCCCGATCGGCGGTAAGTACACAGCCGCCTATGAACTGCTTGAAGGCATCCACATTTTCCGCCATCCGCTGCCCTTGGAGGCTTCTGGCGCGGCCGGCTACATGGTGGAATACGCTTCCGCCCTGTTCTGGGAATTCTGGCTCTGCTTCAATGTGCTCTGGAAGGTCGGCTTCGACGTCATGCAGGCCTGCAATCCGCCGGACACGATTTTTCTCATCGGCGGATTCTTCCGGCTTTTCGGAAAGCCCTTCATTTTTGATCACCACGATATCAATCCCGAACTGTATGAAGCCAAGTTCGGCAAGCGAGGGTTCTTCCACAGCCTCCTGACACTCTTCGAGCGCTGGACATTTGCGACCGCGGACGTGTCCATCGCCACAAATGCGACGTTCAAGGACATCGCCGTAACGCGCGGGGGGATGAACCCGGACAGGGTGTTCATTGTACGCTCCATCCCCGACTTAAGACGTTTCCGCCGCGTCGAACCCGATGCTGCCTTGCGCAAGGGGCGAAAAACGCTGCTGGGCTATGTCGGCATCATGGGCGCGCAGGACGGCGTGGACCTGCTGGTCGCAGCCATGGCCGACATCGTGCACGGCCAGGGCCGCACCGACGTTCAGTGCGCTGTCGTTGGCTCCGGCACCGAGCTTGAGGGCCTGAAAGCGCTGGCGCGGACGCTTCGCGTCGAGGATTATGTTACGTTCACGGGCTTTCGCTCGGGCGATCAGCTGTTGGCGTCCTTCTCGGCCTTTGACGTGGGCGTGATCCCGGACCCTAAGAACGTCTACAACGACAAAATCTCCATGAACAAAGTGTTCGAGTATATGTCGCTGGGCATCCCGTTCGTGGCTTTCGACCTCGATGAGACGCGCCGCACCGCCGCCGAGGCCGGGCTCTATGCGGCGGACAATTGCCCCAAGCAGCTGGCGGCGAAGCTTCTGCAGCTGGCGGACGATCGCAAGCTGAACGCCGAGATGGGCGCCTTCGGCAAGGCCCGCGCCGCAGCTGAGCTGGTTTGGGAGCGCGAGCGTACGGAACTGCTGTCAGCCTATGAGGTGGCCTTTGCGGGACGTGGTGCGCTCCGGGCGCCGGCCGCAATCGGAGCCCCGGCCAGAGCCGCGTAGCTGGCCCACGCCAAACGCACCTGGCGGCCGGCTGCCCGGAGGGGAGTCGCCGGGTGCAAGCTAGAAGCGTCGCCATGCGCAACTAAAGAGTCATATCGCCCAGATAGCGCTTCCTGACTTCGGGATGGGCGATCACTTCATCCGGCGTGCCCTGCATCAGCACCTGGCCGTCGTAGATGATGTACGCCCGGTCGATCAGGCTCAGCGTCTCGCGCACGTTATGATCCGTGATCAGAACGCCGATGCCGCGATCAGTAAGATGGCGCACCAGGACTTGGATGTCACCGACGGCGATGGGGTCGATACCGGCGAAGGGCTCGTCCAGGAGAATGAACGACGGACGGCTCGCCAGCGCGCGGGCGATCTCGCAACGGCGGCGTTCGCCGCCTGAGAGAGCGATGGAGGGAGATTTGCGCAGCTTTGTGATGCGGAACTCGTCCAATAGGGCGTCCAGCTGCTCGTTGCGCTTTTTCTTGCTTGGCTCAACCAGCTCCAGCACGGCCATGATGTTCTGTTCGACCGTCAGTCCACGGAAGATCGAGGCTTCCTGCGGCAGGTAGCCGATGCCGAGGCGCGCGCGGCGATACATCGGCAGGCCGGTGACGTCGTTTCCGTCGATCAGGATTTTGCCGCTGTCGGCCGGAATGAGGCCGGTGACCATGTAGAAGCAGGTGGTCTTGCCCGCGCCGTTAGGGCCGAGCAGACCGACCGCCTCGCCCTGGCGCACAGCCAAGCTGACGCCGCGCACCACCTGGCGCTTGCCGAAGGCTTTCTTGACGGAAATCGCCGTCAGCCAGCCCTTTCCCGAGGCCGGCATAGGGTCGTAGTATTCTGGCTCCGGGGCGCGTTCTGTCTTGGGCGGCGCCAGGCGCTGGGACGCGCGGCCTTGTGTACGCACGGTGGGCGGGACCACCGTCTGCCCGGCCAGCTGCGACACCAGCTCGGTCGCCGACTGTGCGGGCCCCTGGGGCTGGCGTCGTTGCGTCGCTCCTCCCCGCTGCGTCGGACGAACAGGGTCGGGCTCGGATGCCGGCGGTTTTGCCCCGCCCCCCGTGAACCGTCCCAACATGCCACCCAGTTTGCTCATGCCTATCGGCCCTTAGTTTGGCGCAACCCACACGTCGCTGCCGATCAGACCAGTCTTGGGTTTCTTTGTTTTGGCCGGAGCCGGCTCGGTCCCTGGCCCGCCGATCTTTTTGATGCCTTCGGGAGTGATCATCACTGAAATCCGGCCGGGTTTTGGCGCACCCGGCACCTGGAGTTCGCCCTCCGGCGGCGCAGCGGTTACAAAGTGGCTTTCGCCGCTGTCGAGGTCGACGACCAGCCTCTGGCCATTCACAATATTACCGCCCTGCGAGACGGTGACATTGCCAGTGAGCAGCAGCTGGTTTTTCGACGGTTCATAAAGCAAATTATCACCGCTTGCCGTCTGATTGTCAGGGGCCCGAATGACCACGTGGTCCTTGGCCGTGATGCGCTGCAGAGCCGATCCGGCTGCCCCGCCGGCATAGTAGACGTTGAGGGTCCCCGCCGAAATACGGTTCTCGCCGCGCACCACCACGACTTTGCCGGTGAACGTCGCCTGGCCCTTCTCGTCCTCGACCGTGAGGCTATCGGCTTCGATGTTGGTCGGCTGGCCGCTATCGGCCGAGAGATCGGTGAAGTGGCCACCGACACCGGTACTGACGGTCTTGAAGCCTTGATCCGAATTGGCAGCCTTGGCCGTCTTTGTGTTGGCCACCGTGCCTTCAAAGGTACCGGTCACGCGTCCCGGACCGGACATGGTCATGCGGCGCTGGTTGGTATCGACGCTGAGACGCTCGCCGGTGAGGTGGTTACCCCTCTGGCTCACCATCACCGTCCCCTGAAACACGGCCTCGCCAGTATCGTCGGCCAGATCAAGGCTGTTGGCGCTGATGTCCGTGGCGCTGCCCGAGGAGCCCAGCGCGGCAAGACCGACGGGCGCTGCCATTGCCGAGGCGCTGTCCGGCTTTGCCGCCGGAACGAAATGCCCAATGACACGATTTGCGGCCGTTACATGGGTGCGGCGCGCCGTCAGATCCGCAACCACCTTGTCGGCATGCAGCACGTTGCCCGCCTGTGACAAGATCACTGCGCCCAGCAGTGTCATGCTGTTGGCCTGCTGATCGAACACGCTCTTGTCCGCGGTCGCCTTGCGTCCGTCTGTTGTGGTGATGACAACGTTCTTGAGCGCGGTCGCTGTTCGGATGTTCTGGGCCGATCCGCCGGCCGTCGCTGGCGCAAGTGGATTGGCTGAGCCGCCGCCGGTATAGCCGATTTCCAACTGCACGGCGGTCAGCGTCATGCCGGCCTGACGGGCCTCCACGGCGCCCGTGAAATTGGCCGTCTTGGCGTCGTCGAGCACTTCCAACCGCCTGGCCGTCACGTCAATCGGGCCATCGGTCATGGCGGGGGCGGCGGAGAAAGCTCCGGCTCCCGCGACCGCTTTCGGCTTCATCACGCCCGACTTGGGCGGGATCAGGTGCGCCACGACGTCTGCTGGCAGCACGAACCGCCTGGCGTCGCCCTCGATCAACAGGCCCTTGCCCTTCAACGTGCCATTGGGCAGCGTCAACACCACCGGCACCGCCGACGTCACCCGCTTTTTGTCGATATCGACATCAGCCGTCTCCAGTTCGGCGCGGGCGTTGGCACTCGACGTGATGACGATGCCCTTATTGAGCGTCATCGAGCGCTTCTTGGTTTCATAGACGCCGCCGTTCGCAGTGATGTCAGTCCAGCTCTTGTCCGCTTCGACAATATGGCCGTGTACGCCTTCCAGCAGCATCTGGTCCAGATTGCCGGTGGTTTGGACTGCCGCCTTGGCGGTCACCACATAGCGGCCCTTCTCGGCCGTCTCGCCCTCGAAGCGCGGATTGACCATGCGCAACTGATCGCCGGTGACCTCTACCGCATCGACGCCGGCGCCCGGCACGGCCGTACTCACCGCGCTGCCAATCAACCGCGGCGTTATGAACAGCACGCCCACGGCGCAAACGGCCAGCACCGGCAGCGTCATCTTCAGCACCCGAACCAGGGCCGAATGCCGGCGCGCGCGTGCAAAGGCTCGCGCCCGCTCGGCGTCGGTCACCGTAGCGATACGGATCTGGCCCCTTTGGACCACCAGGGGCGGCCTCGGGGCGGACCGGACCGGCAATCGCGTCGCATCAAGGCTCATCGGGCCGGCTCAGGTTCTTCAGTGCGCGAAAATATCGTCCTCGGGCCAGCCGCCCAGATCGAGCGCCACCCGCGTGGACAGATAACGGAACGAGGCCGCCGCCAGATCCATGCGTCCCTCGCGGGCCAGCATGGTATCCAGGACGGCCTTTATCTTGTGCAGATAGAGCACGTCGGACGCCGCATAGGTTTGCTGCTCTGCGGAAAGCTTCGGCGCTCCCCAATCGGAGCTTTGCTGCTCTTTGCTGAGCTCGACCCCGATCAGTTCCCGGCAGAGGTCTTTCAGGCCGTGCCGGTCGGTATAGGTTCGCACCAGCTTTGAGGCGATTTTCGTACAATAGACCGGCCCCGGCATGACGCCGAGCCGATGCGACAGCACGGCGAGATCAAAGCGGGCGAAATGGAAGATTTTGGTTACGTTCGGGTCGGCAAGCAGCGCCTTCAGCCGCGGCGCCTCGTAGGCCCCTTTGGCGAACTGAACCAGATGCGCATTGCCATCCCCGCCCGAGAGCTGCGCCAAGCACAGCCGGTCTCGATGCGGATGCAACCCAAGGGTTTCGGTATCAATGGCGACGCCCGCGCCAAAGGTGAGGCCAGCGGGGAGATCCCCCTCGTGCAGTGTGACAGCCATGGATGCTCGCTATGGTTGCAAATCAGAGGACGAGCATAGGGCATTTGCGCGGCCGACGCAGCGAACTTCGACGCCCATTCCCCTTTGACGGCGCCCTCGGGCCCGCTAATGTTCCCGCCGACATTTCCCCAAGATGCCCCGCCCCGATGGAGACCCCGCATGAAAACCGTCCGCTTGACCATGGCGCAGGCCGTCGTGCGCTATCTCATTGCCCAGAAATCCATGATCAACGGCAAGGCAGAGCCGCTGTTCGCCGGCGTGTTCGGCATTTTCGGCCATGGCAATGTCACCTGCCTGTCAGAGGCGTTGGAGGCGGTGCAGGACAAACTGCCGACTTGGCGCGGGCACAATGAGCAATCGATGGCGCTGGCGGCCATAGGTTTTGCGAAAGCGAAGCTGCGCCGCCAGATGATGATCGCGACCTCCTCGATCGGCCCCGGCGCGCTGAATATGGTGACGGCGGCGGGTGTGGCGCATTCCAACCGCCTGCCGGTTCTGTTGTTGGCCGGCGACGTGTTTGCCAGCCGCTTTCCGGATCCGGTGCTGCAACAGGTCGAGCATTTCGGCAATCCGACCATTTCGGTGAACGACGCTTTCAAGCCGGTGACGCGCTATTGGGACCGCATCACGCGGCCGGAGCAGATTCTCCAATCCTTGCCGCAGGCCGTGGCGACGCTGCTCGACCCTGCCGATTGCGGCCCGGTGTTTTTGGGCCTGTGCCAGGACACGCAGGGCGAGGCCTTCGACTACCCTGAACTGTTCTTTGCCGAGACGGTCCACGATATCCGCCGTCCGCGTGCGGATCGTGGCGAGATTCTTCGCGCGGCAGAATTGCTGAAAAAGGCAAAACGGCCGCTGCTGATCGCGGGCGGTGGCGTGCAGTATTCGCTGGCGGGCGAGGAGGTTTTGGCCTTTGCGGCAAAACACAAGATCCCCGTCGTCGAGACCGTGGCCGGGCGCGGCGTGATGATCCACGACCATCCCCAGAACGCCGGGCCGCTCGGCGTCACTGGCTCGTCGTCGGCCAATGCGCTGGCGGCCGAGGCGGACGTGGTGCTGGCCGTCGGCACACGGCTGCAGGATTTTACGACGGGCTCGTGGACCGTCTTCCAGTCGCCCGAATTCAAGCTGGTGTCGATCAATGCCGCACGCTTTGACGCGCACAAACACCTTGCCGCTGGCGTCGTCGGCGATGCGCGCGAATCCATCCTCGAACTCGGCGCGGCCGTTGGAACGTACACGGCGCCAAAAGCCTGGTGCGAAAAAGCAAAATCCGCCTACGCCGCATGGAACACCACGCTCGACGCCTGCGCCAAACCCACCAACGCCAGCGTGCCCAGCTACGGCCAGGTGATCGGCGCAGTGAACCGGTTCGCCGGCCCGAAGGACCGAATTCTGTCGGCGGCGGGCGGCCTGCCGGGCGAACTCGTCATGACCTGGAAGGTGAAAACGCCGGGTACGTTCGATGTCGAATACGGCTTCTCCTGCATGGGTTACGAGATCGCCGGAGCCTACGGCGCCAAGATGGCCTGGCCGCACGCCGAAGTCATCACCATGGTCGGCGACGGCTCCTATCTCTTGATGAATTCGGACATCTATGCGTCTGTACTGACGGGTCACAAGCTGATTGTTGTGGTGTGCGATAACGGCGGCTACGCCGTAATCAACCGCCTGCAAACCGGCAAGGGCGTGCCGGGGTTCAACAACCTGCTGAAGGACGCGCGGCATGTGGGAGAGCATTTCTCCGTCGACTTCGCGGCGCACGCGCGGGCGATGGGCGCGAACGCGGAGAAGGTGGTGGGGATCGGCGATTTCGAGGCAGCGCTGGCGCGGGCAAAGAAGTCGGATCGCACGAGTGTGATCGTGATCGATACCGATGCGTATACGTGGGTGCCGGGCGATGCCTGGTGGGAAGTTGGCGTGCCGGAGGTGAGTGCGCGCGAGGCGGTAAAGAAGGCGAAGGCGGAGCTGACGGCGGGGAAGAAGAGGCAGCGGGCGGGGGTGTGACTTTTAGGGTGGCGCTGAGCTCTTCGCGAAGCCCACCGCCACGCTGGTTGGCTGCCGGTGCAAATCGCTTGAAAGTCTTTATCCGGCGAAGTGGTGAGATTGGTGACGAAGCGTGTGGATCGCCGCGGGGTTCTGCTCGCATGGCTGACCCGTAGAGCCCGCGACGCCTGTTGATGCATCGTACTGCAGTTTGTGCTATCCTCCTCCCATGGCCAACGCGCGCATCACCTCCGACCCAAAACTCATGTTCGGCAAGCCGGTCATCGCCGGGACCCGGATCACGGTCGAGCATATCTTACGCTGTCTCGCCGCCGGGGAAACGCCCGAAGAGATCGCCGCCGATTACCCGCCGCTGACCCATGAGGATATCAGAGCCGCTCAGGCCTTCGCCGCCGATCATCTGGCGCGTGAATCTGTCTTTGCCGCCGGGTGATGGTCGCATTCCTGTCCGATGAATGTTTCTCCGGTCCGCTTCTAAGGGCCATGCGCCAGGCGAACTTCGACGTCATACGCTCTGCTGACATCGCTCCTGCCGCGTCCGACGAGCAGGTGCTCGGGATCGCGTTCGCCCAAAACCGCGTTCTGCTCACTGAAGACAATGATTTCGGCGACTTGGTGGTCCGCTTCGGCTACCCCAATCATGGCGTCGTGCGCGTCGCATTGAAATCCCTCGACAAGTCTGCCCAAGCCCGCCGTTTGATTGCGGCGCTGAACGATTTGGGAGATAAAGTTTCGGGCGCACTGGTCACCATTGAGCCGAACCGGACCAGGGTGAGGGCGTTGTGATCTCAACCATTCCGGCTCTGCCCACCCCTCCAAGGACTCCCCTTCCCCATGCCCGTCATCACCCCCGCCCAAACGATCATCGAAGACGACCCCGCCGGCGGCCCCTGCGGCGCAAAACGCGCGCTACGGATCAGCGACACGGGCGGGCTCACGCAGTTCGGCGCGTATGTCGAGATTTTGCCGCCCGGCTCAAGTTCGGCCATCAAGCACTGGCACAGCAACGAGGACGAGATGATCTACGTGCTCGACGGCGAGGTGACGCTGACCGAGGGCACGGCGGTCACGGTGCTGCGGCCCGGCGACGGCGCAACCTTCAAGGCGGGCGATCCAGTGGGCCACTTCCTCACGAACCGCAGCGCCGCGCCCACACGCTGCCTGATCGTGGGTACACGCGCGGCCGTGGACACCTGCACCTATCCCGATCACGACCGGGTGCCGCACCGCGACCGCTCGAAGGGCAAAGACACCTGGACCGATTTCGCGGGCAAGCCGGCCAAGAGCGCCTATGATGATTGATTGGCTGCGTGGGCTGAGCCTCTTGGCGAAGCCCACCGATGGCGCCGAAGGGCGTTGATCGTGGCCGCGCGTCCTCAATCCATCATCGGCTCGAGCCCAAGATCGGCCAGCGTCACGGCGAGCGCCGGCAGCAACAGCGGAGTCATCACCTGCGTGTGCGACCAGTCGCTGATGCTCGCATACCCGTTTGCGCCCGGATCGCGATGGATGCGGGTCATGAGCCGCTTGGCGTCGATGACCCAATAGTCGGCGAGACCGAGGCTGGCGTAATAGTCTGCCTTGCGGCCGAGGTCATAGCCGAGGCTCGAATCCGACACTTCGACGATCAGCCGGATGTGCTTTGGCGCCAGGTCGCTAACCTTCACGCTGGACGGCCAGAACACGAAATCGGGCTCGCGAAAGTCCCGCCCGCCGATGCGCAGCGTCGTTTCCGTGAGCATGTACAGGTCGGGCGGCAGCGCCCTGGCCCAGTGAACGTTGAGCGCGCGCTTGACGTTCTCATGCCAGTTGCCTTTTGGCGACATCGGCACGATCTCCCCGCCGATCAGCTCGAATCGCTCGTGCTCGTCGATGATGCCGGCCTCAACCATGCGCTCGATTTCGGCGACAGTCCAAGGCCGTCGCGGGAGGCCTTCCGCCGCGCTGGTGGTTGGTGGGTCGGGGGTGGTCCAGGTGGTTTCCATCGCTGGAATGGTAGCACGGGCGGGGTGGGTTGTCACCGGCGGGCGAGCTACTCTGTCGGTAGCACACGAGTTGTCCGGTTTCTGTAGCACACGATATGTCCGGTAATCCGTGATCCTCTCAATGCGGGCAGCATTGGGGGGATTGGATGAGCCGGACCAAGTGTGACGAGGACCGGAGAATGGAGAAGTTCGAGGACGTTTACGACCGTTGGGAGCAGCGGCAGTTGAGCCAGGCGGAAGCGGCCGAGATCCTTGGCAAGTCGGAGCGTCAGTTCCGGCGCTATATTGATCGCTATGACGCGCTCGGGATCGAAGGTTTGCGCGACGGGCGGCTCGGGCGGGCGTCGGGCAAAGCGATAGCGGCCGAGGCGGTCGAAGCCATTCTGGCGCTCTACCGTGGGGCGTACAAAGGCTGGAATGTGA
>JAYUAJ010000026.1:0-13968 GCA_043741375.1 Hyphomicrobiaceae bacterium
GGTGTGCGACCAGTGCGGGCGCACGGCCGAACTGGAGGACAGCAAACTCGACCGGCTGATCGACGCTGATGCGCGCCGGTCCGGGTTCGAGCCGCGCCACCGCACGCTCGAAGTGGAAGGCACCTGCCGCTCCTGCCAGCCTCTCGATGGAGCCGAGACATGAGCCCCGTCAGCGCATTGCCGCTTCGACCCGGGATCATCCAACCCGGCGCGATTCGCATCGAAAATCTCACCGTGTCCTACGATCGCGTTCCGGCGGTACACCACCTCTCGGGCAGTTTCGCCGCCGGCAGCCTCACCGCAATCGTCGGCCCCAACGGCGCCGGTAAAAGCACGCTGCTGAACGCGATCATCGGCGCGGTTCCCATCGACCAGGGTGCCATCGCCGTCACCGGGGTCGACAAGCGCCGTATCGGCTACCTGCCGCAACGCGCCAACATCGATCAGACCTTCCCGATCAGCGTCACCGACACCGTCCTGCTCGGCCTGTGGCATGAAACCGGCATGTTTGGACGCGTGAGCGCCGATGGGAGGGCGCGCGCCGAAGCGGCATTGGAGGCGCTTGGACTTTCGGGCTTGGGCAAGCGTCCGATCGGCCACCTCTCGGTCGGCCAATTTCAGCGCGTGCTGTTTGCGCGCCTGATGCTGCAGGATGCCGGTCTCATCCTACTCGACGAGCCGTTCGCCGGCCTCGATACCACGACCACGGCGGATCTGATGCGCAAGATCGGCGACTGGCACCGGGAAGGCCGTACAATCGTGGCGGTGCTGCATGATCTGGCGCAGGTGCGCCAGTCGTTTCCCGAGACGCTGCTACTCAGCAAGGCCCGAACCGCCTGGGGGCTTACACGCGACGTGCTGACGGCGGGCAACCTTTCAGCGGCCGGCTACATCGTCGAACCCGTCCCCGTCCCCGCACCGGCTCTGGTCGTGGGAGCCCGCGCATGATCTATCACCTTCTGTTCGAGCCCTTTGTCGCCTATGGTTTCATGCGCCGGGCGCTGCTCGCGTGTCTTGCGCTCTCACTCGGCTGCGGACCGATCGGTGTGCTGCTGGTGCTGCGCCGCATGAGCCTGATGGGCGATGCCATGTCGCACGCCATCCTGCCGGGCGCCGCCATTGCCTTTCTCATCGCGGGTTTGTCTTTGCCCGCCATGAGCCTGGGCGGTTTGTTGGCCGGCCTCGTGGTAGCGCTCCTGGCCGGCGCCGTTTCGCGCGCAACCAAACTGAAGGAAGATGCCAGTCTGGCGGGCTTCTACCTTACCAGTTTAGCGCTCGGCGTACTGATCGTATCCTCGCGCGGGTCGAACGTGGACCTGTTGCATGTGCTGTTCGGCAGCATTCTGTCGGTCGATTCGTCCGCCCTAATCCTGGTCGCTGCGATCTCCGCAATCACGATGGTGACGCTGGCGATTGTCTATCGCCCCCTGATTACAGAGTGTTTCGATCCCGGCTTCCTGCGCGCGGTGGGCGGGCACGGCTCCGTCTTCCACGGCCTGTTCCTGGCCCTGGTCGTGCTCAATCTGGTGGCCGGTTTCCAGTCTCTGGGAAGCCTGATGGCGGTGGGGTTGATGATGCTGCCCGCCACCGCCGCCCGGCTGTGGGCCCGCGATGTCGCAAGCTTGTTCGTGACCGCGAGCCTGATCGCCTTCGGATCAGGCTATATCGGGCTATTGGCGTCCTATCATTTCAACTTGGCCTCCGGTCCGGCCATCATCTTCACCGCTGGATTGGCCTACTTCGGCTCGATCGTGTTCGGCCGCAATGGCGGATTGATCCAAAAATATTTTCCGCCCCCGCATTATCACAATCAGCCTGCGGAGCACCGGCATTGAGACCGCTGTTTGTCGCGATTGCTGCTCTGGGGATGGCGCTGACGCCGGTGACAGCTGACGCCCGATCCCTGAAGATCGTCGCCAGCTTTTCAATTCTCGCCGATATGGTGCGCGAGGTTGCGGGCCCGTTCGCCGATATCACGGCCATGGTCGGTCCCGGCGGCGACGCCCACACGTTCAATCCGTCGCCGTCCGATGCCGGAAAGTTTGCCGGGGCCGACCTGATCTTCGTCAACGGCCTCGGTCTCGACGGTTGGATGCAGCCGCTTGCTCAGTCAGCAGACTTCACGGGCGAAATCGTGACGGCCAGCCAGGACATCACGCCACGCCATATGACGGAAACCGATGGTGGCGCCAAAAGACTCGTGACCGACCCGCATGCCTGGCAGGACCCGCGCAACGGCGGGCTCTATATCCGCACCATTGCGTTGGCGCTTGCGAAGGCTGACCCATTGCATAGTGCCGAATTTGCCCGCGGCGCAGACAAACTGGTCGCGGATCTGGACCTGCTGGATATTCAAACCCGCGCCCGCTTGGCAAACGTCGCAATAGAGAAGCGCAAGGTGATCACAAGCCACGACGCCTTTGGCTATTTCAGCGCCGCCTACGGAGTCGCGTTGTTGGCGCCTGAGGGCATCAGCACCGATCAGGAGCCCTCGGCGGGAGCGGTGGCGCGCCTGATCGACCAGATCCGCATGGATCACATCCGCGCCGTATTCATCGAAAACATGACCGATCCACGCCTGATCGAGGCCATCTGCGCCGAGACCGGCGCGCCAGACAGCGGCACACTCTATTCCGACGCGCTGTCACTATCCGATGGTCCCGCGCCGACCTACCTCGCCATGTTGCATTATAACATCGACAAGCTGATCTACGCGATGCAGCGGAATTAGAACATGTTCAGCGCCATGCGCGCCTCTTCGGACATGCGCGACTGGTCCCAGGGCGGATCGAACACGATCTGGACCGCCACGTCCTGCACGCCAGCGATGGTGCTCACGGCGTTCTTGACCCAGATCGGCATTTCGCCCGCGACTGGGCAGCCGGGCGAGGTGAGCGTCATGTCAATGGCGACATTGCGGTTCTCGTCCACGTCCACCTTGTAGATCAGCCCCAGCTCGTAGATATCGGCCGGGATTTCGGGGTCGTAGACGGTTTTCAACGCCGAGACGATGTCGGCCGTCAGCCGCTCCAGCTCCTCGGGCGGCAGCGCGGGCGCCGAAACAGCCGTCTGCGGCGGCGGCGGCGCCAAGTCTGCCGCGGCCGGGTCGAACTCTTGGGTCAATCCTTCACTCATGCTGTCTCTATATAGGGCGCGCGTCGCCTCGCCAACCCCTTGGACCTACGAGAAGAACTCATGAGCCTTGCGCAGGGCGGCGGCCAGCGCATCAATCTCACCCTTCGTGTTGTACATGGCGAAGGACGCGCGGCAAGTGGCCGGCACGCCGAGCCGCTGCATCAGCGGTTGGGCGCAATGGTGGCCCGCCCGCACCGCGATGCCCGAACGGTCGATGATGGTGGCGATGTCGTGCGGATGCAGGCCGTCGATGGAGAACGACACAATCGATCCTTTTCCGCGCGCACGGCCGTGAATTTTCAAAAAGTTCAGCTCGCCCAGCCGCTGGTGCGCGTAAACCGTCAGGTCCTCCTCATGCGCCCGGATCGCCTCGCGGCCGGTGTCCATGACGTACTTGAGGGCCGCGCCAAGACCGATGGCCGGCACGATCGAGGGCGTGCCCGCTTCGAATTTGTGCGGCGGCGCGCCATAAGTGATCGACTCGGTCGTCACGCTCTCGATCATTTCGCCCCCGCCCATATAGGGCGGCATGGCGTCGAGATGCTTTCGTTTCGCCCACAGCACGCCGATGCCGGTCGGGCCATAGACCTTGTGGCCGGTGAAGACGTAGAAATCGCAATCGAGATCCTGGACGTCCACGTCCAAATGCACCGCGCCCTGGCTGCCATCGACCAGCACCGGCACGCCCTTGGCATGGGCGATGCGGCAGATGTCCTTGATCGGATTGACCGTACCAAGCACATTCGACATATGCGTGATGGCGACAATGCGCGTCCGCTCGGTCATCAGTTTTTCGAAGGCGTCGAGTTCCAACTCGCCTGTGTCGTTCATGGGCGCCCATTTCAGGATCGCGCCGCGCCGCTCGCGGTGGAAGTGCCAGGGCACGATGTTGGAATGGTGCTCCATGATCGAGAGCACGATCTCATCGCCGGCCGCGATATTGGCCGAGCCGAAGGAGGACGCGACCAGGTTGATCGCCTCGGTTGCCCCACGCGTGAAAATCACGTCGTCTACGGACGGCGCGTTGATGTAGCGGGCGACGGTCGCGCGGGATTTTTCGTAGGCTGTGGTGGTCGCGTTGGCGAGGTAGTGCAGGCCGCGATGCACATTGGCGTATTCGTAGGTATACGCATGGGCAATGGCGTCAATCACCGCGCGCGGTTTTTGCGCCGACGCCCCGTTGTCGAGATAAACCAGCGGCTTGCCATAAACCTCCCGGAACAGGATCGGGAATTCGGCGCGGATCGCGTTGACGTCGTAAGTGGACATATCGGTCTGCACTCAGGTTTAGAAATGGGGCTGCCCTCCTCTCCCCCATTTTTGGGGGAGAGGAGATCGCGTCTCGCAGCCGCCCTTTTTGGCGGCAAGAGCCATGCGGTTGGTGAGGGGCAGCAACAAGCTCGGCGCCTCTCGCGACCTGTACGGAGCAAGCGGCTGCCCCTCACCTGTCGCTGTTTCCGTCGCGCTCACGCGCTCCGGGCGACATCCTCTCCCCCTAAGAAGGGGGAGAGGGGAAGCCGGCAGCGCTATCTTACTCCCTCGCCAGCCACGCCGCCAGCCGCGCGCGCATGGCCTCGCGGATGCCGTCGTGCTGGATCGCATCCACGACCTCAGCCGCAAAGGCTTCCGTCAACAACGCCCGCGCCTCGGGCGCCGGAATACCCCGCGCCATGAGATAGAACACCTGATCATCGTCCATCTCTGCAACGGTCGAGCCGTGGCCGCAGACCACATCGTCGGCGTAGATTTCTAGTTCGGGCTTGCTGTCGAATTCGGCGTTGGGCGAGAGCAGCAGGGCTTTGGCCATCTGTTTGCCGTCGGACTTCTGGGCGCCAGGGCGCACGATCACCTTGCCCTGGAACACGCCGCGCGCGTCGTCGGCGAGCACCGCGCGCAGGTTCTCGCGCGAGGTGCACTTGGGGACAGCGTGGTCGATGACCATGGTGGTGTCGATGTGGCTCTTGCCCCGTCCGAGCACGGCGGCGTTGAACACGAAGCTCGCGCCCTCGCCCTTGAATGTGACGTTGACGTCGTTGCGAGCCAGCGCGGGGGACTCGCTGAGCTGGAATGCGTGATAGGTCGCATCGGCCTCCATATCGACGATCCAAGTGGAGAGATGTTGCGTGTCAAAACCTTCGGCGGCGACTTTCAGATGCTCAACGCTGCCGCCCTTCATGATGTGCAGATGCGTCAGGCTGTTGGTGTGATGCGCGCCACCGGCCCCGACATGGCTCTCCAATATCGTGACTTCAGCCTTGTCATCGACTCGGATGAGACTGCGCGTGGTGACGCGGACCGGGCGCGCGCTGTCAGTGAGGAATACGAGGTGGATTGGCAGGTCGAGTTTTGCCCCGGCGACCACGCGCAGCACGATCCCGTCGGTTGCGAAAGCGGTGTTGAGGGCGGCCGGTGTGGACACATCCGCAGCGAACCCGGCTTCCATCCAATCGAACTCCTTGGAGCCCAGCGTCTCGGCCAACGCGCCGAACTGGTACAACGCACCCGGCTTATAGGCCTCCGGAATATCGGCAGCCGCAAAGGCGCCATTGATGAAAACAAAGCGAATGGCGGGCAGTTTTGCGAGATCGGGGCCGAGCGCGGCCTTCAGTTTGGCTGCGTCGGGCTTGGGCCGAACTTTTGGCAGGGTCGCAGGCTCGGGCGCGTCCTTCAGCGCCAAGCGAAGATCCGTATACTTCCAGGCCTCCAGCTTGCGATGCGGCAGCCCCTCGGCGGCGAACCTATGGAACGCCGCCAGGCGCGCCGCCGGGACCCAGCCCACTCCCGGGAGCGTTGGCGCGGCGGCCGCGAACTGCGCAGCGAACTGCTGCTCGGCTTTGGTTTTAATCTGCGTAACGGTCATGGACGTTCTCGGTTCGAATTTGGACCCGTAGGGTGCAATAGCGAAGCGTATTGCACCGCTTCACGGGCGGCCGATGCAATACGCTTCGCCATGGCACCTACGGACCATCACGGCGTCACGCCGCCTTACCCGTAAATTCAGCGTACCCGGATTTTTCTAGCTCTTTGGCCAGCTCGGCGCCGCCTGAGCGCTGGATCTTTCCGTGCGCCAGCACATGCACCTTGTCAGGCACGATGTAGTCGAGCAGGCGCTGATAGTGCGTGATCACCAGGATGGCGCGATCTTTTCCGCGCAAGGCGTTCACACCATCGGCGACGACGCGCAAGGCATCGATATCGAGCCCGCTGTCGGTTTCGTCCAGCACGCAGAGCGTGGGCTCCAGCATGGTCATCTGCAGGATTTCCGTGCGTTTCTTCTCGCCGCCGGAAAAGCCGACATTGACCGCGCGCTTCAGCATGTCCTCGGAAATGCCAAGGAGCTTGGCCTTGGCCTTTGCGGCCTTGAGAAATTCCGGCGTGGTCAGCTCTTTTTGCCCACGCGCTTTTTTCAAAGCGTTCATGGCGGTGCGCAGGAACGTCAGCGTCGCGACGCCGGGGATTTCCATGGGGTACTGGAAGGCCAGGAACAGGCCGGCGGCGGCCCGTTCAGCCGGGTCCATATCGAACAGGTTGTCGCCGTTCCAGGTTGCCGAGCCACCGGTGACCTCATAGCCGCCGCGGCCTGCAAGGGTGTAGCCGAGCGTGGATTTGCCCGAGCCGTTCGGCCCCATGATGGCGTGGACTTGGCCTTTGGGGACTTGCAGCGTGAGGCCGTCGAGGATCGTCTTGTCTTCATCTTCGAGCTTTACGCTGAGGTTTTTGATGTCGAGCATTTTTTCCTGAGAGGGGACTGGGGACTACGGAATAGGGACTAAGAGGTCGTCGGAACACGCAGAAACCGAGTCAGACTAGGAACGCACAAGTCCCTAGTCCCCCACCTAGTCCCCGACTTCAATCCCGCAAAAGGTCATTGATGCTGGTCTTGCTGCGGGTTTTTTCATCAACGCGTTTGACGATGACCGCGCAATAGAGACTCGGCCCTGGCTTGCCGTCGGGCAGCGCTTTTCCGGGCAGGGACCCGGCAACGACGACTGAGTACGGAGGCACACGCCCCATAAACCGCTCGCCAGTGGCGCGGTCGATGATGATTGTGGACGCAGAGATGAACACCCCCATGCTGAGCACCGAGCCCTCGCCGACCACCACGCCTTCGACCACTTCGGAGCGGGCGCCGATGAAGCAGTTGTCCTCGATGATGGTGGGGCCGGCCTGCATGGGTTCGAGCACGCCGCCGATGCCGACGCCGCCGGAGAGGTGGCAATTCTTGCCGATCTGCGCGCAGGAGCCGACCGTGACCCAGGTGTCGACCATGGTGCCCGAGTCGACATAGGCGCCGAGGTTCACAAAGCTCGGCATCAGGATGACTTTTGGCGCGATGTACGCCGAGCGCCGCACGATGGCGCCGGGGACGGCGCGGAAATCAGCTTTGCGGTAGTCGGCCTCCGTCATACCAGCGAACTTGCTCGGCACCTTGTCCCACCAGCTGGCGCCCCCAGGCCCGCCCGGGATCATCGCCATATCGTTGAGGCGGAAGGAGAGCAGCACGGCCTTCTTCAGCCACTGGTTCACGGCCCAGCCATTGACGCCCTTTTCGGCGACGCGCGCCTCGCCCTTGTCGAGCAGGTTGAGGGCCGTCTCGACGGCATCGCGCACCGCGCCCTTGGTCGCGAAGCTGACCTGGTCACGGGCTTCCCAGGCTTTGTCGATGGTGGCGGCGAGGTCGGAATGGGACATGGGTCGAGGCTCGGAGGTTCGTCGGAAAAGAAACTGGGTTGTGGGGTTTCGATGGTCTTACGTCAATCAAGCGTTGACGTCGACAACAACCCGGCCGCGGACTTGGCCCTTCAATATATTCCGGCCGAGCATGGGAAGGTCGGCGAGTTTGGCGGGAACAATCATCGCTTCCAGCCGGTCCTTGTCGATGTCGCTAGCGATGCGCGCCCAGGCTTCGATGCGGTGCGCGTAAGGCTGCATGACGCTATCGATGCCGAGCAGGTTGATGCCACGCAGCAGGAACGGGATGACGGTGGCAGGCAGCGCCGTGCCGCCAGCAAGGCCCACGGCCGCCGCAGAGCAGCCATGCTTGAGCTGGCCGAGCACGCGGGCGAGCGTGGCGCCGCCGACAGCGTCGATGCAGCCGGCCCAGGTTTCGCTTTCCATCGGCTTCTTTGAGACTTCGGAAAATTCTGCGCGCGGAAGAATGCGTTTGGCGCCGAGTTCGCGGAGATACGCTTCGGTCTCGGGACGACCCGTGACTGCGGCGACCTGATAGCCCTTCGCCGCCAGCAACAGCACCGCGACCGAGCCGACGCCGCCGGCCGCGCCCGTCACCAGCACTTCGCCCTTCTCGGGCGTGAGTCCGTGCTTCTCCAAAGCGAGGATAGCGAGCATCGACGAGAAACCTGCCGTGCCGATCGCCATGGCCTGCCGGGTGGTCAGGCCCTTGGGCAGCGGCACGAGCCAGTCCGCCTTCACCCGCGCTTTTTGCGCGTAACCGCCCCACCACACTTCGCCGACGCGCCAGCCGGTGAGGATGACTTTGTCACCCGCCCGGTAACGCAGGTCGGAGGAAGATTCGACCGTGCCGGAAAAATCGATGCCGGGGACGTGGGGGTAGGCCCTGACCAGGCCGCCGGCGCCCGTGATGCAGAGGCCGTCTTTATAGTTGAGCGTCGAGTGCTCGATGGTGACGGAGACGTTGCCATCGGCGGGGAGGCGGTCCTCGGACACATCGGCCACGACAGCGGAGATCGCTCCATCGACGGATTTTTCGACAACCAGAGCCTTGAATGTCATGCGAGCTGCTCCAAAACGGACTCCTGAGGTCCGGCGCATCGAGGAAAGTTGGCTTTGACGCCATGTGGTCGCCGCTTTTACCGTGCCGATCTTGGACGGTTTTCCGCCGAATGCGTTCCCGTGTCCAGGAGTTGTTGGCGATGTACAAACTTGGTATTGGCTTGGCGTTGATCCTGATGTCCGGGCTCGTCGGGACTGCCCACGCTGCCGGCCCCCTCGAGGGCCGATGGCTGACGCAGGAAGGCCGCGCCATCGTCGAAATCGCACCGTGCAAGAGCGGGGGCGGCAAGGTGCAGTGCGGCACGATTATGTGGCTGAAGGACCCGAACAATCCGGACACCGGCAAGCCCCGGCGCGACATCCACAACCCCGATGAGAGCCTGCAGCGCCGCCCGGTGATTGGCCTACAGAGCTTATGGAATATCGTGCCCAACACTGAGGGCGCCTGGAACGCAGTCAGCTACGATCCGCGCAACGGTGAAGAGCACGAAATCACCATGACGCCCAACAAAGATGCGTCCAAAGTGGTGCTGAAAGGCTGCGGGCTGGGCGGCCTGATCTGCCGCAGCCAGACCTGGACCAAGGCGCCGGACGCCGCTCCGGCAGAGGCTACGGCCCAGTAGACCCTGCCCAGCGCCTAGGCAATCTCCCAGCGCCGCTTGCGCCGGCTTGGCGTCCATACTGCGCGCCCGAAGCAATGGGCGTGCGAGTATGAAGCGTCTACAGATTGTCTTGGCGGCGGTTTGCCTATTGACGCTGGCTGGCTGCGCGGGCGGGCCGTTGCCCGATCAGGCCCTGTCGGTGTCTTCAGCGGCGGCGAAAAACAACACGATCCTGGTCGGTCGGATCGAGAGCTTTCACAAAGAACATCTGTTAAATCAATGGGTTGCCGGGTCGGTTAAGATTGCGCTGACGCCTGCGGGCGCTCCGCCATTCTTCAACGACCTCACGCTCTGTCCCGGCCGGACAGCGCTGTCGGAGCCCTGCGGCTGGCGCGCCAATGGCATTCTGTTCGGACCCGATAAGGCTCAACCCTGGAGCAGCCTCAACAGCTTTGTCATGGAGGTTCCCGCGGGATCCTATTCGCTGACCCTAATCGAAGCCTCGCCCTATCTATGGGGTGTCAAGCCCACGGACAAGTCGCGCTTGCCGCTGCTCACTCTCAAACCCGGCGAGGTGGTCAACCTCGGCGTCATCAAGGCCTTTTTTGCCTCGCCCCAGGTAAATGGTCAGTTCAAGTTCTATTCGAAGTACGTGGCCACGAAGATCACCGCCGAGGCGGATGAAGCCGGAGCACGGGCCTTTTTGGCTGCCGCCAATCCGGCGCTCGCGGGCGCGCTGGTGACGCGGCTGTTGCCGACGCCAAGTGAATAGGTCGGCCACGCGCAATGACGCGGGCGGCCGACCGACTCGATGTTAGACTTTGGCGGCGGAGGCGGCTGCGTCCACATGCTGGACTAGGGCGGCGTCCATGCCCAGCGCGCCGGCGAGTTCGGCCAGGAAGCGCTGCTCGCCCGCCGAATCCGGCTCGATGGCAACGCGCGCCGCCGTGTAGCACTGCATGGCGATTTCCGGGCTGGTGCAGGCGGCGGCCAACTCCTGAACCGTCGCGGGACGGGCCAGTTCCTGGCGGATGAAGGCGGCCGCTTCGGCCGAATGCCCGGCCTGTTGGAAGCCCGCCGTGATGCGCGCAAGTTCCGCCTCGTCCACCGCGCCGTCGGCCGCAGCCGCTGCGATCATAGCGCGGATGTAGAGCGTGGCCGTTTCATTGGTCTGGGCCTGGGCCTCAAAGCCCGTGCCCGACGGCGCGGGGGCGGGCGCCGGATTGGCGGAGGCGGAGGCCGATTGGCCAGCCTGATAGTTCTGGTAGGCCTTGTAGGCGAGCCCGCCGATCAGCACCAGGCCGCCCAGTTTGGCCGCATGGGTTGCAATCGTCCGGCCGGCGCCGGTGCCCACCACCAGTGTGCCCAGTGCGCCAGCGAGAGCGCCGGCAATCCCCGGGTTTTGCTTGATAATTTCCTGCGCCTTGGCGACCAGATCGCCGCCGCCTTGGCCACCGCTCAGTTGGCGGATGATTTCATCCAGTTTCGGCGCGGCCCCGGTCTGCTCATTGATCCGGCGTGCGCCATCCCTCACGCCGGACGTCGCGTTGCCGAAAATGTTGCGGGCAACGTCAGCCGCAGCGCCGAGATTGCCCGGCAGGCCTGATGCCCCCGCCTGACCGCCGGAGCCCTGCAAGATCGATCCCAGCACGCTACCCAAGCCGCCAGCAGCTCCAGCGCCGCCGAGGATCGATCCCAGCGCGCCGCCGAGACCGCCCTGGCCACCGCTAGCGCCGCCAAGAATTTGTCCCAGCGCGCCGCCAAGGCCCCCGCCTTGCCCGCCAGAGCCGCCCGTCAACTGGCCGAGAATGTCGCCCAAGCCGCCCCCTGGCGCGCCCGCCGTCGCCTGCCCGCTCTGAGGCTGCGTCCCTTGCCCTGCGTTCAAAACACTGTTCAGGATCGAAGACAGATCGCCTTGGCTGGGCGCGGGGCGCTGCGAATTGCCAGCGACAATAGCTTCCAGAATGCTCTTGGCGTCGAAACCGGCCATTGGGGGTTCGCCTTTCGGGTGATAGAGGGGGAATAGAGGCAGCCACTTGGTACGCGCGGCATACGGATGGGGCAAGCGCGATAGTCTCGCGGAACCGTACAAATCGGTAAGGCCTGGAGCCTCTATCACCAAGAAAACCTCAAACCGGCCATAAGCGATTCGGCCGGCCACAAGTGCTAAACATGTGACTATCAACAGTAAAAATTCGCCACCAGGTGGACGCCGCCACACTTTCGTGGGATTCACGTGGCGACTGGTCCTGATCGTCTTCGGGGTTCGGGGGAGCTTCGTGCATGGCCTCCAAGGGTAAGCTGAAAGCACTGACGCTGGCCATCGTGGTGGTCTGCGCTGTCTCGCCATGGCTCGGCCGTCAACTGGCGCAGGGTTTTGGCAACAGCCTGCTTTTTATGCCTGCTCAAGCCAAAGACGGTCATCATGAGGGCGGCCACCATGGTGGCGGCGACAAGGGTGGTGGCGGCGGTGGCAGCGCCACGGCGGGCGCCGGCGCTAACGGAGCCGCTGGCGGTGCTTCCGGCAATACCGCAGGCGGAGACGGCAAAGCCAAGGGCGATTCAGCCAAGGGCGACGACTTTGGTGACAGCAGCGTCCAAGCGCAGAAGTTAGATGGCGACAAAACTGGCAAGCTAGGCAAGCATCACCATCACAAGAAGGGCAAATCCGACGGCGATGATGGAGACACCACGTCCCAGACGGCGTCGACCAACGCAATGACAACGCCAGCGGTGGTGGTGAGCGAAACCGAGGTCGCCACCATTAAAGCCAAGATGGTCGCCGAGGCTGCGGTGAAGCCTGACAACGGCGGCGGCAGTCACAACACCGGCAGCCCAACCAACTTTGCGAACGGGGAAGTCTTGGCGGTTGGCCTAGACGCCGACGCACTCGCGGTTGCAAATGCCTTAGGATTCGGCGTTCAGTACGCGACCGGTGACGATGAAGGCGTGTTCCGTGTGACGCGCCTTAGGGTGCCCGCTGGCATCGATACGCTGACCGCGTTGCGCGCCCTCAGAGTGGCGCTGCCTGGCAACAAGGTGGCTCTGAATTCTCTCTATCGAATTTTTCAGAAATCCGGGGGCGGCGCCAGCACCCCGTCGGTGGATTTGTCGCCTGGGACTAGCTGCACGGGCGAACAGTGCAAACCTCGCTCTGTCATAGGCTGGAAGGATGCGCTGCGCCGCTGCAGCGAGGGCCTCTCCATCGGCATGATCGATACCGGCCTCGATACGTCACATCCTGCTCTCGCGCGCTCCGTCTCGGGCAACAAAATCGTCACGGCAAGCTTCCGGCAAGAGCGCAACAAGCCGGCGTCGTCCGAGCATGGGACAGGCGTGGCTGCGCTGCTAGTTGGTGACGCGGCCAATGGCGTGGCCGGCCTGGTACCGGACGTCACGCTGTATGCGGCAGACGCCTTTTACGCTGTCGACGGACAGCCCGTGACCGACACCGTCAGCCTGCTGCGCGCGCTGGATTGGATGCGTCGCCACAAGGTGACACTGGTCAATATGAGCTTTGCCGGGCCTGACGATCCGTTGCTGGCGGCCGCCATCAAACAGGCAATCGACGAAGGCATGGTGGTGGTGGCTGCGGCCGGCAACGAGGGGGCAGGCGCCCCCCCGGCGTTTCCCGCCGCCTACCCTGGCGTCATTGCCGTTACTGCAGTCTCCAACGATCTCAAGCCGTATCAGCGGGCCAATCGCGGCGCCTACATTGCCTTGGCAGCGCCCGGCGTGCGGATCTGGACGGCGTCGGCCAACGGCAAGGCGACATTCGCATCGGGCACCAGCTTTGCAGCGCCCTACGTCACGGCCATCGCGGCGACCTTGATGCGGTCGGCTGGGCCAACGGCCTCGTCGCAGGATATCTTGAGGGCCATCCCGGTTCAATCGCTGGGTGCCGAAGACTGGAGCCCGGTTTTCGGTCATGGCTTGGCCAAGGCGCCCCACGATTGCAATGCAACCCAAGTCGCCGAGCGGCTACCGTGGATCGCGCGGCCGTCGACTGCGGCAGGCTCGAACGCGACGCCTGCGGCCGTCACGGCGAACGTCGCCACGACCTTGGGCTTCACCAGCGCCAGCGTAGCGCAATAGGCATATTCTTTCAGACATGACCCTGCGTGGACCTAGGGTGGTGCAGAGCTCAGCGAAGTTCACCATCACAACCTCGGGCCGGCTCATAGCGGTGGGCTTCGCTGCGCTCAGCACCACTACGTGGCGTTCCGATTCGGACAATTTGGTGCCCCGCAGTTTCTCCACAGGGCATTGCGATTTGTGCTGGCATTGTGGCATGGCTGCCGCTATCCTGCCGTAGTTAACTGGTCCCACCCCCATCATCCCGGCCCACGCCTCCAAGTGAGGCGAAAGGCTCGGGCCCCGGCAGAGTAAGGCTTCGGCCGCCGGGCCAACCTGAAGAATACGCGTTGCAGCGGTTCCCGGGATGATGGATGGGGCGACCGTCCAGATCCGTCCCACG
>JAYUAJ010000027.1:0-6151 GCA_043741375.1 Hyphomicrobiaceae bacterium
CGCTGAACAGCATGGGGCAATCATCACCCTGAGCAATAGGCTGGACCGGACGGGGCTTGTCGCGCGGGTGACTTTCAATCGCCACGGTTGCGCCACAACCCGCTAATTTGCCGCTAATTCTGCTGGTTTACTGTCGCGTCCAGATTGGGCCGTCGCGGACGGCGAGTTGATGGAGCGCCATGGTATGGCTGCAGCTATTGCAATTGACAAATTGACCAAACGTTATGGCGACCACGTCGCACTTGATGGTCTGACGCTTGAGGTTGCGGCCGGCGAAGTGTTCGGGTTTCTCGGTCACAACGGCGCTGGGAAAACCACGACCCAGAACATCCTGACCACGCTACTGCAACCGACGTCGGGTTCGGCCACGGTATGCGGGCACAACGTGGTTACCGAAAGCATGGCGGCGCGGCAGAGGCTGGGTTATGTGCCCGAAAACGTGCGCCTTTACGACGGCATGAGCGCTACTGCCAATCTCACCTATTTCGCCAGGCTCTCCGGCGTCGTCGACCCTGCCCTCCGCATTCGAGAGACTCTTGGATTTCTCGATTGTGAGGCGCTGGCGGAAAAGCGCGTTGGCGCGATGTCGAAAGGCCAGCGCCAGCGCATCGGCCTCGCCCAGGCCATGCTGCACCGGCCCGAAGTGCTGTTTCTCGATGAGCCGACGTCTGGCCTCGATCCGCTCGGGATCAAGACGCTGCGTGATCTGATCGTCCGCCTAAACAAGCAGTTTGGAACAACCATTTTCATGAATACGCATCTGCTCAGCGAAGTATCGAAGACCTGCACATCCATTGCGGTTCTGAACCAGGGCAAGCTCGTCTTCCACGACACTCTGAAGGGCGTGCTGGCCAAGTTCGGCGACGATACCGCGCTGGAACAGCTCTATCTCTCGATGGCGCCGAAGGTCGCGGCCTGACATGGAAAGCACTACGCTCCCCGCGCCCCTCGATACTCCGCCGGCCCCTAACAGCAAGGCCTGGCTGGTCGCCTCGGCCGCGTTGCGCGTCGCCATTCGCGACCGCACAGTCGTCTGGCTCACGGCCATGTTCCTCACCATGGTGCTGGTGTCGGCCTATCTCGGTTGGTCGGCCACGCATACGCTCGACGGCATCTTCCAGAAAGCCATCCCGGTTCTCAAATCACTGGGCAAGGACATCCCAGTCAATCCAGCCTCCGAAGTCTCACCGCTGTCGGACCTGCGCAACATGACGACGTATGTGTCGTTGCTCGGCGCCCTGGCCGCCATCGTGCTTGGCACGCAACTCATCGGCGCCGACCGCAAATCCGGCGTATTTCCCCTGATCGCCAGCCGCCCGGTCAGCCTAACGTCCTATGCGCTAGGCAAAATCCTTGCCCTGTTCATCGCTATCGCGGCGCTTCTCGCGGTCACTGCGGCGGTGAACGCCCTCACAATGCTCTTGCTGCCGGGGCAATCGCTGACCGTCGCGGACTGGGAGCACCTTTCCGCCTTCTACGGAGTGTCGGCGCTCTGCCTGGTCGCGTTCGGCCTGATCGGCATGTACTTTTCCGTGGTCGCGAAATCGGAATCGCTCGCCCTCCTGATCCCGGTGACGATCTGGCTCGCTATGACGTTTGTGCTGCCGCAACTCACCAGCAACACCAATCCGATGAATGCGCTCAACCCCATCAAGGCGACGGTTGTGCCAACCACGGGCTCGTTCTTCGACATCACCAGCACGATCCTTGGCCCATTTTCGCTGATGGATATCTACCGCTCGCTCGCCGCCACGATCCTGGGGTTCACACCGGGCGTTCATATGCCCCAATCCACCACATCGGGCATCCTCATCTATCTCGCCGTGATCCTGATCGCTTGTTACGGGATCGTGCGCGCCATCGGTAGTTTCGACGCCTCAAGGAGCGAATACAATGACTAGCTCTGTGAGCGCCATGAGCGCGGTGCGCGCCATCGCCGGTAAGGAAGTGTCGGACGCGCGGCGTACGTCCCTTTTGCTCGTCATCTCCGCCTTCATGTTCCTGGCCGGACTGGTCGCGCTGGTCGTTGCAGGCTTGGCGTTGCAGGACGAGGTGGCGTCCTACAATGAAGGCAAGGCCCAGCTCATCGAACTTGGCAAATCAGCCGAATCCATAGCCGCGCCGACGTATCTGCCGCTGAAGCTGTTGCGCGGTTTCATCGAATATATGGAGATCATCGGCTCAGTGCTCGGCATCGTGCTCGGCTACCGTGCGGCGGCCATCGAGCGCGGCCGCAACACCTTGGCTCTGATCCTGACGCGGCCGCTGACGCAGTCGGCCTTCATCGGCGGGAAACTGCTCGGCAATCTGGGGTTGATTGCCGGCGTCCTCACGGCGACCTTCCTCCTCGGCGCTGTCGGCATCATGCTGATCGGCGGAGTCATTTTAACCATAGATGAATGGCTGCGGCTGTTGATCGTCGATATCGCCGCCATTTTCTACATATCGATCTTTTTCACGATTGCGCTGCTGCTGTCACTATGGATGAAAAGCCTGCCGCATGCGTTGCTGGCCGCCTTCGCGATCTGGCTCACGCTGGTGCTGATCGCGCCGCAGATCGGCGATACGCTGGACCCGGATAATCAGGTGGCGGGCGGCGTGTTTCGCACCTTGGGCATCGCCAAGCCCGAAGAGCGCGCGATCCTCGCCCAGTTCAAGACCTACGAGACCCTGCGTGATGGCATCGAGCAGGCGTCGCCGACCAAGCATGTCGAACGCTGGAGCTTTGCTCTCACTGGCATCAAGGAAACCTATGCCGGCCAATCGATCGCCGCCGTCATTGCTGATCGCTGGAACGATTTTGTCTGGTTGGCAGGAACGCTGGCTGTGCTCCTCGCCCTCCTGTTCTACCGCCGCCTCGACTTTTCGCGCCTCGCAAAGGATTGATCGCATGACCCCAAAATCGACCGTGTCTCTCGCTGCTCTGTCTGTTGCGCTGATCGCCTTTGGCGCAACCCTTTCCGCGCACGCCGCCACCGATACCGATGGGGATGGCATTCCCGACAAGGCCGAAGCGCTGCTCGGCACCGATCCGCTGGTGGCCGACACCAACGGCAACGGCGTCAGCGACAAGGCCGAACCCAAGCCGTTGGAAATGGCGAGCCCGCTGCCGCAGAACGGCAAGGCCGGGGGCATCGCCATCAAGTCAGCGATCGTCGAGAACAACGAGGATCCCAAGACGCACAAGGGGGTCGACGACCATCTTGAGTTGCAGCTGCAAAACCTGACTGGCGCCGACATCAATGGCGTGGAAGTGTTCGTGACGCTGAAAGACAGCGTGACGGGAGCGACCGAGAACACCTATCGCAAGCTGGCAGGCGTCATCATCGCCAAGAAGGGCGTTGCCACGCTGCACTTTGATCCAAAGGGCACAGTTGATTTCGCCGCCGTCACCGATCGTTTCCGCGCCAATCCGAACTCGGCACTATACAAGACTCCGAACGAGAAGACGCTGAAGATCGAAGTTGCCGCCGCCGGTTTCGCTCCAGTGAGCATCGACATCAAGAAAGATAAGGGCGGCGCCGAAACCAACGATTGATGCGGACACGAGAGATCAATGCAAAGGAGCCAGGCAACTGCGGTTTGCCTGGCGCTTTGTGTTTCGGCGTCTTCGTACCGGCGAGTGATGGCGTCCTCAGGTGCGAGACCGGCATCGGTCCTGCGCTGTAGGCATCGGACCGCGCCGCCTTCCGGGCGCCGCCGAGGAGACTCCCGGATCAGCACTCCATGAGTCCGCCATTAAGGAGATGAGCTGAGCCCTGCGCTCATTCCGCCGCCAGCGCCGCACTCATTTTCCTCAGGCGAGCCGTCGTGTCAAACCGGTGTTCGGCATGCTGGCGAAGCTGGCCCATCGTTTGCGAACATTCAGAGAGCCAGGTTCCGGATCGAATACATGCAGCCGAATTACTGCGCGGCGTAACGGAACGCCGCCAGATTCGCGTCACCCGGCCTCACTGCTGCTCCCCGACCGCGATCACGAACAACACGGCGTAGTCCTGTTTGCTGCACCCTGGCACCGCTGGCATCAGCCCGCCGGGCTCGACCGGGAATGACGACTGCCGCACCGCGTCTGGCGTGCAGGAGTTCTGGGTGGTCTCCGGTTTGTAGCGGGCCGAGCGGCAGCGCAGATGCGTGACGTCGTAGAGTTTGGCGCCATCGGCCAACTCCCAGCGCTGCACGCCATCCTTGTCCTTGGTATGGATGGTCAGCACGCTTTCGACCGCGCGGTCGCCCGTGACCAGGTACTTGCCCGGCGGCAGCGTTGGCTCGGGCTGCTCCATGATCAGTCCGTGTTCCTCCAGCCACCAGTCGGTGTTGTTGAACTTCCAGGCCGCCGGGGCCACCCCGTCGTGGGCCTTCAGATTCTCGTAGTTCGACAGCCGCACGCCGCGCGGTCCTGGATCTTTGCGCCACAGGCCCCAGGTTTCCGCGCCGGTCCCCGAGGTCGCCCCGGGCTCGCCTAGTGCCGCGATGAACTGCGTCTCGACGGGGCGGAAGACCGTTTCGGCGCGCGCCGCTGCGCCCAGAGGCAGCGCGAGGACTGCTACGGTCAGCAGCGCGCCAAACACACGTTTCGCCGAGTTGGCTGAGTGAGGCAAGATCATGCTCCGTCGGTTGGAGGATCGTTTCGCATCAGTCTACGCAATTTTTCGCGGAGGCACAGCCACCTTCAATCGCGCATCGACAAAATTCGTCCGGCCGCTGTCTCCGCGTTGGTGCGCGCAATTGCTGTCCAGCCGGTCATGCGCTGGCGCAGCCAGGTCATCTGCCGCTTGGCATACTGCCGCGTCTCAAGTTTGCCGCGCTCCGCAGCGGCCTCGATCGTCAGTGCGCCGCGAATGTGCGCCGCCAATGCAGCCAACCCGGTCGCACGCATCGCTGGCCGCTCCGTTGGCAAATTCTGTTCCAACAGCGCCTCGACTTCCGCCACCGCACCGGCCCGCAGCATCTCATCGAAACGGCGATCGCAGCTGGCATAAAGATGTTCGCGCTCCGGCAGCATCACGATGCGCGTGACGGCATCGGCGGCCAGCAGTGGCGTACTGGTCTCGCGCTGCCAATCGGCGAGCGACCGCCCGGTTGCCTCGATGACTTCGATCGCCCGGGTCACGCGTTGCGGATCGGTCGGCCTCAGCCGCGCCGCCATGATCGGATCGCGCTCCGCCAGTTGGCCGTGCAGCAGCGCCGGTCCGATCCGCTCGGCCTCGGCGCGCCAATGTTTGCGGATATCCGCGGGTATCTCTGGCACGGGCGAAAGGCCCTGCAGCAACGCCTCGAAATAGAGCCCGGTCCCGCCGACGATGATCGGCACCTGCCCTCGGGCGCTCGCCTGTTCGATCTCGCGAGCCACATCGGCAAGCCACAACCCGACCGAGTAGGGCACCGCCGCCGCCACGTGCCCGTAGAGCCGATGGGGCACCTCCGCCTCATCAGCCGCGCTCGGCCGTGCGGTGACGATGGCCAGCTCGCGATAAACCTGCATGCTGTCCGCGTTAACGATGACACCGCCGATCCGCGCCGCCAGGACGATGGCCGCAGCCGACTTGCCGGACGCTGTAGGGCCTGCGATCAGGATCGGCTGGGCAGGCGGCATATCCCTACCGCCCCTGCTTGGCCAACGGATGATGCGTGTTCACCAGGGCCTTCAACCGCTCCTCCAGCACATGGGTATAGATTTGCGTGGTCGAAATATCGGCATGCCCCAGTAGTTGCTGCACGGCGCGCAGGTCGGCGCCGCGGTCCAAAAGGTGGCTGGCGAAGGCGTGGCGCAGTACGTGCGGGCTGACGCGCTCGGGATCGAGGCCGGCTTCGGCGGCGACGGCCTTCAGCTCCTGGCCGAGATGCTGGCGCGTGACGTGACCGGCCGCGGAATGGGCCGGAAACAGCCATTTTGACGGGTTATGGTTTGGCGAAGAGCGGGCGGCCTCCTCGGCCAGATAGGCCGCGATGGCGGCGCGCGCCGGCGCGTTCAGCGGGAGCAGTCTTTCACGCCCGCCCTTGCCGGTGATGGTCAGCACACGGTCATCGCCTGCCAGCACGCGGCGCGGCAGCGAGACCAGTTCTGACGCGCGCATGCCGGTGGCGTAGAGCAATTCCAGCAGCGCGACGAAGCGGAGGGCGGAAACCCGCTCGCGGCCTTGGGCCAGGTCCA
>JAYUAJ010000028.1:0-6148 GCA_043741375.1 Hyphomicrobiaceae bacterium
CGAAAAGCTGAGAGCGCCGGGCTGGACTATGCCGACCTGATCGCCAAGACAGCCGGGCTGCTGTCCTCCTCGGCCGATACCCAGTGGGTGCTGTTCAAGCTGGACGGCGGGTTGGACCACATCCTGGTCGACGAGGCGCAGGATACCAGCCCCTTGCAGTGGCGCATCGTGACGGCGCTGGCGGAAGAGTTTTTCGTCAGTACCGGGAGCGGCGACAGATTGCGCACGGTCTTTGCGGTCGGTGATGAAAAGCAATCGATCTACGGCTTTCAGGGCGCCGCGCCTGAACAGTTCGACAAGATCGGGCGCAAATTCGAGACCGAGGCGAAACAGGCCAACACGACCTATTTTCGCGTTGCACTGAATACGTCGTTTCGCAGCGTCGCGCCGATCCTGGAAGCCGTCGACCGGGTGTTCGAGCGGCCCGAGGCGGCAGCCGGGCTTACTGCCAGCGGTGAAGCTGTTCGCCATATTGCACATCGTATGGGGCACGGCGGCCGGGTAGAAATCTGGCCGACCGAAAGCGCCGAGGAGGTGGCGCCCGAAGAGCCGTGGCTACCCCTCGCGCCCGCCGACACGACTGCGCCCGAAGCCCGGCTAGCCGCACGCATCGCCGACACCGTTGCCGGCTGGATTGCAAGCGGCGAACGCCTCGCCTCGGAAAATCGTCCGATCACGCCCGGCGACGTGCTCATTCTCCTGCGCAAACGCCAGCCGTTTGCACCGGTGATCATCCGTGCCCTGAAGGCGCGCGGGTTGCCGGTGGCCGGTGCGGACCGCATCAAGGTCACGCAGCAGATCGGGGTCGAGGATCTGACGCGGCTAGGCCAGTTCCTGCTGCTGCCCGAGGATGATCTTGCGCTCGCCTCGGTGTTGAAGAGCCCCCTGATCGGTCTCGATGACGATGATCTGTTCAAGATCGGTCACGGCCGGCGCGGCACGCTTTGGAGTTCGCTGCAAAAGGACGCCGCGGACGATGCGCGCTTTTCCGAGGCCGTCGAGGCCCTCAAGCGGTGGCGCTCGGAGGCCGACTTTTTCCCGCCGTTCGAGTTTTATTCGCGCCTGCTCGACAAGGACGGCCGGCGCGCCCGCCTGCTGATGCGGCTCGGCCCCGAGGCGGGCGACGCCATCGATGAGTTCCTGAACCTGGCCATCCGCTTCGACATGGACGAGCCGCCGTCGCTGCAGGGGTTTCTCGATTGGCTGTCGCGCGCCGAGCCGGAGATCAAGCGCGACATGGACCAGGGCCGCAACGAGGTGCGGGTGATGACCGTGCACGGAGCAAAAGGCCTGGAGTCGCCCATCGTGTTCCTGCCCGATACCTGCTCGGTGCGGGGCGCTGTGGAGTTGGGTCTGCTGACGTTGGAAGACGGCGAACCGCCGGTCTGGCCGCTGAAGGGATCGGCGGGAATCGAGGCGGTGGACAAGGCACGGGCCGCCAAGGCCGAAGCCGACCGGCACGAGCGCAATCGCCTGCTGTACGTGGCCATGACGCGCGCGCGCGACCGGTTGTATGTGGGTGGTTTCCAGGCCGGTCGGACGCGGCCGCCGGGTTGCTGGTACGACCTGATCGCCAATGCGCTTGAGCCGATCTGTACGACGGTGCCTGATGCAGATGGACGCAATAGTCTACGCTACGAAACCCAACAGACGGCGACGCAATACGACACCATGCAGACGGAAGCCGTATTGGAAACGGCAGCGCCGTACCCCGAGTGGGCACTGCAACACGCGCCAAAAAGCCAGGCCCGGATGGTGCCGCTAACCCCATCGCGAATCGCGCCGCTGGAGACCGAGGAGGGCAGCGGCATGCCTGCTCCGGCCCATCCCACGCCCGGCCCGCGCCTGCTCGGAACCGGCAACCGCTTCCTGCGCGGCAGCCTGACCCATGCCTTGTTGCAGCACCTCCCTTCGGTGCCGCCGCGCAGCCGGGCGGCGGCCGCCAAGCGCTATCTGGCGGTACGCGCGGCCGAGTTGCCGGAAAAACTGCGCGCCGGGATTGTCGATGAAGTCATTGAAATACTTGATGATTCATCGTTCGGGGCGGTGTTTGGTCCCGGCTCGGAAGCCGAGGTGCCGATCGCAGCTGAGATCGCGCTGGCGTCCGGTCCGCCGCTTCGGATCGCGGGCCAGATCGACCGGCTCTTAGTGTCGGCGCACGGCATCACCATCGTCGACTTCAAGACGAATCGGCCACCACCAACCGATATTGCAGGGATTCCAGAGGCTTACCTGCTGCAGCTGGCGGCCTACCGGCTGGCCCTGGCGCGCATCCATCCTGGTAAGCCGATCGAAGCGGCGCTGCTGTGGACCTATCAAGCGCGCCTGATGCCGGTCCCCGCCGAAATTCTGAAGCCTCACGAAAACGCTATCCTCACGGGCAAACCATGGGCATAGCCGCACTTGACGCCAGGCCGCGCCATTCATACCTACTGTTGCAACGGGCCGGAGCCACCGACTCGGGCTTCCAGCCCTACCAGGAGAGATCAATGAGCACGCTCGCCATCACCGATAAGTCGTTCGATGCTGAAGTCGCCAAGTCCGCCCTGCCGGTCGTGGTCGACTTCTGGGCCGAGTGGTGCGGCCCCTGCAAAGCTATTGGTCCGGCCTTGGAGCAGATCGCCGGCGAGATGGGCGGAAAGGTGAAAATCACCAAGCTGAACATCGACGAAAATCCTGAAATTACCAACAAATTCAAGATATTGGCAATTCCGACGCTGATGATCTTCAAGGACGGTAAGGTAGCCGCGACGCAGACCGGCGCGCTGCCGAAGACCAAGATTGAAGAGTGGATCAAGAAAAGCATTTAGCCTCTGGCTAGATCTCTCAGCTGATTCCCGTCCGCTTTGCAGCCGCGCTGCCCGCCTCGTCGGCTGCCAGTGCCGTTCCTGCTAGATGCAACGAACCGCAAACCAGGACGCGTACTGGTTTGCCATTCGACCGCACGGCGATTGCCGCCAGGCCATCCTCCAGGCTGAGAGCTGGCTGCGCGTAAATGCCCTGGGCCAGCGCCGCAGCGGCGATATCGGCGGGAGCATATGGCCCTGAGTAAGCGCGCGATGCGTCGGGGATCTCAATGCCCGTGACGCTGCGCGCCAGACCGCGGAAGGGCTTCAGGAACGCGTCCAGCTGTTTGGATTTCAGCATGCCAACGACGAGGTGCAACGGCTTTGGTGCCCGCTCCTCAAGCTCAGCCATGGCCTGCGCGACAACCGCCGCAGCAGCGCCATTGTGGCCGCCATCGACCCAAACTTCGCTGCCCTCTGGCAACACTGCCGCCAGCCCGCTGCGCCCCAGAGCCTGCAGCCTGCCGGGCCAGACAACGCGTGCCAAGCCTTTCGCCAAGGCCGCTTCAGTGGGGATCAGCGGCCCAAGCCTCAAGGCACTGGCCACTGCCAGGCCCGCATTGTCGATCTGATGCCTACCGATGAGGGCCGGCAGCGGAAGATCCAACAGCCCGGACTCGTCCTGGTAAATGAGCCGCCCATGCTGTTCATAGGCGTCCCAGTCCTGCCCATGCTCGAACAGCCGAACGCGCTTTGCTGCGGCAACGCTTCGCAGTTTCTCAAGCGCCTCGGGGGGCTGGCGGCCCACCACGCAGGGCACTCCCGGCTTCAGGATGCCGGCCTTTTCGCCGGCTATGTCAGCCAGCGTCGGTCCCAGGAATTCCACGTGGTCGAGATCGATCGGTGTCAGGACCGTCAACAGCGGCCTGGCGACCACGTTGGTGGCGTCCAGCCGCCCGCCAAGACCGGTTTCCAGCAGCAGCACATCGGCCGTTGTCTGTGCAAAAGCCAACAGCGCCGCCGCAGTCTCGCCTTCGAACGACGTCAACGGGGCACCGGCATTGGCGGCGATGACTCGGCCCAGGCACTGCGTCAGCAGATCGTCGCCAATGTCGCGACTCGAGCCTGGCGCGTCGGCTAGGCGTACCGTTTCGTGAAAGCGCCGGAGCGGCGGTGAATGAAAGGAGTGCACCCGTCGGCCACCAGCCTCCAGCATGGCGCGCAACAGCGCCAGTACAGAGCCTTTGGCATTGGTGCCGGCCACGTGCACAACCGGCGGTAACCGCTGCTCAGGATGGCCCAATGCCGCCAGCAGCCGGTGCATTCGATCAAGCGTGAGATCGATGCGTTGCGGATGCAGCTTCCGCAGGCTAAGGAGCATTCCGGCCGATGCCACGGTCCCGGCCGTCATGGCGCCGTTCCGGCTCAGGATGGCTTGTTCGGCTTGTTGCGGTTCGGGTCCGCCGTCGGTGTAACGGCCTTGACGGCTGCCGCAGCCACGCCTGAGAGGGCGTTGGCCATGCTGGCCGCCGAACTCACGGCGCTGATGGCCTTGACTTCGATGGGCTTGCCAGCGCCGTTTTTCAGCGGAGCGGGTAGCGCGGCCATCGCCGGCTCACCTTTGGCAATCTGGTTCTGCACCACTTCGGCCGCAACGATCTCGCGCTTAGCCTGTGGCGGCTGCCGCATTAGTAAGCGGCAGACGCGGCTAAGGGTGGTGCGCAGATTGTGCCGGTGCACGACCATATCGACCATGCCGTGGGCCAGCAGATACTCGGCGCGCTGGAAGCCCTCGGGCAACTGCTCGCGAATCGTCTGCTCGATGACGCGGGGACCAGCGAATCCGATCAGCGCGCCCGGCTCGGCGATGTGCACATCGCCCAACATGGCGTAGGAGGCCGTTACGCCGCCCGTGGTAGGATGCGTGAGCACCACCACGTACGGCAACCTGGCCTTGCGCAGCATCTGCACCGCTACGGTAGTGCGCGGCATCTGCATCAGCGACAGCATGCCTTCCTGCATGCGCGCGCCGCCCGAGGCGGCAAAGATAACGAACGGCGACTTCTTTTCGATGGCGCGCAGCATACCGGTGACAACCGCTTCGCCCGCAGCCATGCCGAGCGACCCGCCCATGAAGCGAAAGTCCTGCACGGCGGCAACCACCGGCAACTCATCCAGGGTGCCTTCGCCGACAGTTACGGCATCATTGAGCCCGGTCTCTTCGCGCGCATCGCGCAGGCGGTCGGTGTAACGGCGTTCATCGCGGAATTTCAGCGGATCGACCGGAACGTCCGGCACGGCAATCTGTTGGTAGCGGCCCTCGTCGAAGAAGCTCTTGAAGCGGTCGCCCGCCGTCATCTTCATATGGAAGTTGGAGCCGGGCATCACGAACTGGTTGGCCTCCAGGTCCTTGTAATAGACCATCTGGCCGCTCTCGGGACACTTCACCCAGAGGTTGTCTGGCGTCTCGCGCTTTTTCCAGATGCCACGGATTTTCGGACGGACAACGCTGCTGATCCAATTCACGGGGTCGCTCGCCTTCAAATGTTGGACATCGAGGCCCACTTTCAGACGCCACAATGGGGCGCAACTAGGGTGCCGCAAGGTCACAGGTGTCGCACGTCATAGAACTGCCGGACGACGACTCAATATCTACATGGTGAGGAGGTTAAACCTTTGCCAGCGCTTGCGAAAGCTTTTGTACCATTTTAACCACAGTTTCGACAGTCTTCGGCCCAGCCTTGCCGTTTTTGCCGATGTTTTCCTCGATGGCGCCCACCAAAGCCGAGCCCACGACCACCGCATCGGCGCCCGCCGCGATGGCCTTGGCCTGCTCGGGCGTCTTGACGCCGAAGCCGACCGCCACCGGCAGCTGGGTCTGCTTCTTGATGCGCGCAACCTGGGCGTGCACCTCGGTGACATCCGGCGCCCTGGTGCCGGTGATGCCAGCGATCGAGACATAGTAGACGAAGCCTGAGGTGTTCTTGAGCACGGCGGGGAGGCGCTTATCATCCGTCGTGGGCGTGGCGAGGCGGATGAAGTTGATGCCGTGCTTCATGGCCGGCAGACAGAGTTCGTCGTCGGCCTCGGGCGGCAGGTCCACGACGATGAGGCCGTCCACGCCAGCGGCCTTGGCGTCGGCGAGGAATTTTTCGGCCGGATAGACGTAGATGGGATTGTAATAGCCCATCAGCACGATCGGTGTGGCGGCGTCGGTCTTGCGGAAGTCGCGCACGAGTTGGAGCGTGTCGGCCATCTTGTGCCCGGCCTTCAGGGCGCGCACTGAGGAAGCCTGGATAACCGGGCCGTCCGCCATCGGATCAGAGAACGG
Source organism: Hyphomicrobiaceae bacterium (assembly GCA_043741375.1). GTDB lineage: Bacteria > Pseudomonadota > Alphaproteobacteria > Rhizobiales > Hyphomicrobiaceae > JANYHF01. The sequence goes on from JAYUAJ010000028.1 coordinate 6,118, forward strand.
CATCCCGAGTTCGATCACGTCGGCGCCGGCG
>JAYUAJ010000029.1:0-6147 GCA_043741375.1 Hyphomicrobiaceae bacterium
ACCAGCCTGGAGGCGCTGATCCGGCGCGAGGCGCTGGCGGCGCTGGCGGGTACCGGGCTGGAGCTGGAGGCGGCCTTCCACGGCAACGCCGACGCCTTCGTCACCAAGCCCGGCCCGCTCTCCGATACCATGATCGCCGCCATTCAGGCTGAAACCGGCCGCACGCCGGAGTTGTCGACCAGCGGCGGCACGTCCGATGCGCGCTTTGTGAAGGACTATTGCCCGGTGATCGAGTTCGGCCTGGTCAACAAGACCATCCACGCCATCGACGAGCGCGTGGCCGTGGCCGATCTGGTCGCGCTGACGCGGATTTATCGGGCGTTCCTGGAGCGGTTTTTTGCGGTCACGGCTGTGACCTGATGGGCACACATACTCTGATCGGTCGCCGCTTGGCTCGCATTACCGTTGGCTACGACGCGCCCGACGGGGTAGCGTGTGAGCTCGCCGGCAGAGGGATTCTTATGACGCATGTCGCCAGATTTTGCTGTTTCGCGGTCGCGGTATTGAGCTTGACGTTGTGCGCGCCTGGCGCGATGGCGGACGGCTTGGTCTCGGAACTCAAGCTTGGTGCGCTGGCGCATGACCCGCCCAACCTGTGGGCGCGCTTCCAAGAGGAACAGTCCGCTGTCGATGCCAACGTGGAGATGCTGTTGCATCCGCTCGGCGTGGTGCTGGGCGGCGAATTGCGGCCTGCGATCGGCGCCACGCTCAACACCAGGGGCGAGACCAGCAAAGGCTATGTCGACCTGCGCTGGCAGGCGCCGATTGGCTCGATGGCCTTTATTGCGCTCGGCATGGGCGCGGCGGTCCACACTGGCGAGCTGACGCCCGTCCCCGGCCGCAAAGCGCTTGGGTCGCGCGTACTGTTCCATCCCTCCCTGGAAATCGGCGTGAACCTGGACGGCCACAACAACCTGTCCGTGTTCTTCGACCATATGTCGAACTGGAACACGCAGCAGTACAATGAAGGCATGGACACGCTGGGGCTCAGGTACGGGCATCGGTTTTAGGCGGCGCCAGTCCGTGCTAGATTGCCGGAATGGAGCCCGATCTCAAAACCGCCGTGAAGGAACCCCGGCTGCCTGTCCACCCGTTGGCGGCGCGCCCGAGCTCAATCGCGGAGGTCGCCTCGAAAGTGAATGCGGGCGAGCCGTTCACGTTCAAGCTCGCCGAATTTCTCGATACATTTTATGGGCATCTGCGGAACGGCGCGACTGATGAGGCGCAGGCCGCGCTGAATGCGGAACCCGAGCGGCTTTCTGACATCCGCCACGATGCGTATCTTGCCGGAGTGGCCGAGCACCTCGTGCGGCGGTGGTCCTTGCCCCGCATTCCGCCCTGGACCAATAGCCCGGAGCGCTTTCTAAAAGAGCCAATGTTTCCTGCCGAAAACGCCACCGCCAAGGCGCTGTATTTCGTCGAAAGCCCGATCGCGTTTCGCCGCCGCCTGATCTTCGTTGAGGCGCAGCCGTTGCGCCGCGCAACTATGCCGGTTGGCCGATGACACAGCTGAACCGTAGCCTGCTCGAAGAGGCGCTCACGGATCTTGGTCGCCGGGCAGCCGATGAGGGTGCGGTGATTGATCTTGCCGTCTACGGTGGTTCCGCGCTGATCCTGGCTTCCAACTTTCGCGCCGCGACAGCTGATGTCGATGCCGTTGCCCTCGTAGATCAAGCGACCGTGGACCGCATATCCGCCGCGATGGCTCAGGAGCGCGGCTGGCCCAGCAATTGGTTGAACGATGGCGTGCGCACCTACCTTAGCCCCAATGTCGATGGAATCTCACAGCATCACGCACTTTTTCGAGCGTATCCGGATGAAACCAATCCAGGCTTGCGCGTGTTCGTGCCATCGGCTGAGTACATGCTGGCCCTGAAACTCAATGCCATGCGCGTTGACATCGACCAAGGCGGCAAGGACGCCGAGGACCTCAGGAACCTCCTCGCACTTTGCAATATCGCGACGCCGCAACAGGCGCTCGCATTCGTAGCAAAATTCTTTCCGGATTACGCACAGTCCAGCCGTCAGTACGCGCGCTATGCCGCCCGTTTCGACGATTTTTTTGCGCGCGGCGTAAAAACATCTGGGTCGCCAACTTACGGAACCCATCCGGATCGATGAGTCCGTAGGTTGGGTTAGTGCGGCCACGGACGTTTGTGGTTTTGCACAATGCCAGTTCCGCACGTAACCCAGCATGCGCGCCGTGGACTGTTGGGTTACACGCGGAACAACCAGCGCGGCCAAACGGATCGTCCGTGGCCGCGCTAACCCAACCTACACCCCAGCCTTGCGCAAAATCCCCCGTCCGGCGAACTGCGCCGTATCGCCAAGCTCACCCTCGATGCGGATCAGCTGGTTATACTTGGCCAACCTATCCGACCGGCTCAGCGACCCCGTCTTGATCTGCCCGCAATTCGTCGCCACGGCCAGATCCGCAATCGTCGAATCCTCCGTCTCGCCCGAGCGGTGGCTCATCACGGCCGTATAATGCGCGCGGTGCGCCATATCGACGGCGTCAAGCGTCTCCGTCAACGTGCCGATCTGGTTGACCTTGACCAGGATCGAGTTGGCGATGCCGTGGTCGATGCCCCGCTTCAGGCGCGTGGTGTTGGTGACAAAAAGATCGTCGCCGACCAGCTGGCACTTCTTGCCGATCAATTCCGTGAGCGCCTTCCAGCCCTCCCAGTCGTCCTCAGCCATGCCGTCCTCGATCGACACGATCGGATAGCGCGCGGCGAGGTCGGCGAGGAATTTAGCGTTGGCGGCGCTGTCGAGCGTCTTGCCCTCGCCTTCCATGGCGTATTTGCCGTTCTTGAAGTACTCCGTGGCCGCACAATCCAAGCCGAGCATGACGTCGTCGCCGGGTTTGTAGCCAGCCTTCTCGATCGACTTCATGATGAAGCCGAGCGCCTCGTCGGCCGATTTCAGGTTCGGCGCGAAGCCGCCCTCGTCGCCGACGCCCGTGGCGTAGCTGCCGTCATGCAGCGCCTTCTTGAGGGTATGGAAAATCTCCGAGCCCATGCGGATCGCCTCGGAGCAGGAACTGGCCGAGACCGGCAGGATCATGAATTCCTGCATGTCGATGGGATTGTCGGCATGCGCGCCACCGTTTATGATGTTCATCATCGGCACCGGCAGCACGCGCGCCGACGTTCCGCCGACATAGCGATAGAGCGACAGCCCGCAGCTCTCCGCCGCCGCCTTGGCCGCCGCCAACGAAATCCCGAGAATGGCGTTGGCGCCGAGCCGGCTCTTGTTCGGCGTGCCGTCGAGCTTGATCATGGTCGCATCGATGCGGCGCTGGTCCTCGGCCTCCATGCCGGCCAGCGCCTCGAATAGCTCGCCATTGACCGCCTCGACGGCCTTCAGCACGCCCTTGCCGCCGTAGCGCTTCTTGTCGCCATCGCGCAGCTCCATGGCTTCATGCGCACCGGTCGAGGCGCCCGAAGGAACGGCGGCGCGGCCCAGCGTGCCGTCTTCGAGGATCACGTCGACTTCCACGGTAGGGTTGCCGCGCGAATCGAGGATTTCGCGGCCGATGATGTCGATGATGCCGGTCATGGGTGTGGGTTCCGTGCGTGAGGGTGGATGGAAGCTTGGCGGTGTCATAGCCGAGGCCAGCGGCCGATTAAAGAGGCCATCGCTGTGCCCGGCTGGGATCGTGAACTGAGCTAATCGGCGGGTCGAAGGGAACCCTTGATTGCCTGTTGCGTTATACAATTGGGTTCTGTTTCGGAACACTCTAGCCAGGCTGGTGTTGAACGGCCGTTCCGCCACGCGACCCTGTCCGAGAAACGGAAACATCCAGAAAGAGCAGGTTTTCCAATGTCAACCCCTTCCACCACGCTTGATGCCACGCACGCAGCAGCACAGGATCTCCATCGGCGATTGAGTGCCACAATCGACAACACCACAGAGACGGCACAGGCCGATATGAAAATGGCCTACGATGAGGCTCAAAAGCTGGGAGCAAGCATCAAGGCCGGCGCAGCGGCTCAGTCGGAAGCCATCAAGGCCAGGTTGCACGAAGGGGCTGCTGCCCTCGAAGCCGCAGGTACCAAGGCAAAGGCTAGCATTGAGGCGCATCCCAGAGTGGCGGCTGCTGGCTTGCTGGTTGGAGTTATTGCGGCAGCCAGCGCGATTGGCATGGCGGTCGCTTCCGGGCGCAGTGACACTGCCGGAGCCAAAACCGCTCCTAAAAAGTGACGGCATGTTTTGACTAGCGCCGAGATGGTGAAAGCGATCTTGGCCGGGAGCCTCGCCTGCGAGGCTCCCACGATGGCGACCTCGAAAGGGTCAGCCCCGCCGCCGGCGACTACGGCCGCCGGTGCCGCCGTAACTTCAGCTCTTTCTCGACATTCGCCAAGTCGTCATCGACCAGCGGAGCGTATTTTTCGCGCAGCCGCGTGAATTCCTGTTGGACGTGTTCCAGCTCTTCGTCTGACATGTGATTGAGCTGGACCATGCCGGTCCGGGCGCCCTCGACGCCGCGCAGCAACTCGTCCAGCTTCAGCGACACGATCCGGGTTTCGCGGTTCTGGGTGTTTTGGATCAGGAATACCATGAGGAACGTGACAATCGTGGTGCCGGTGTTGATCACCAACTGCCAGGTGTCGGAGAACCGGAACAGCGGGCCGGTCAGGCCCCAGACAACGATCGTTGCGACGGCAAGCAGGAACGCCATAGGCGATCCGGCCGCAACCGCAGTTTTCTCGGCGAAATAGCGAAAGAGACGTCTCACATCGATCCCCGCCGCGGTGGAGCGTTTCTGCTACCGGTGTCATAACCGAGGGAGGCGGCGCGGGGAAGGGGCGCTTCGCCTTACAGCAGGGTCAGTGCCAGGCACAATCGTATCACCCTGTCCCGGCTTGGACATCTGATCGAAAGGGGTGATCCGTGTTCGCGGGTCCGGCTGGCTCTGCGGCCTCCAGGAAATGTCTGCGGGCAATCAGCAGCGTCCAACGGATAAGCCACGCCTTGACTGTGCCATATCGGCCTAGGATGTTGCTCAGCATTACGCTTTGTTGGCCCGGACCTGTATGCAGCGTCACTCATTATGCGGATTCGGCGCTTGCCGGTCAACCAAGGCCCATCACAACGACCTTTGCCTGGCGCGTTTTATATGACAATTCGTCAGTTCAAAGCTGTATGGCCGCTGGACAGACGATAAAGACCCCGCTGAACTTTAAACCTCACGCCATCATCAACCGAGCACAGACGTTGTGCCTCGCGCATGGGTACTCCGCTTCGGCTTCACCTCAATCGCCACATCCTGCCCTAGATCGTTCAGAAACCGCATCAACTGCTCGGTCGAAAACCCATAGAGATCGCCCCGCAGCAGGCGCGAAACCTTTGGCTGGTCGATGCCCAGACGCTTGGCGGCGGCGGCCTGGGTTAGGCCGTCAATCAGCACACCGATGCGATGTGCGAGTTCCGCCTTCACCAGCAGTTCATCAGCATCGGGCAGGCCGATGTCGGCGAAGACATTGCCACTGCCGCGCGTGACGAGTGTCTCGGGGACTTTGCTCATTTCGGCTGCCCTTCTTTCGACGCCAACCGTTCTGCATGGTCAGCCATAGCGACTTTCAATCGCGCCTTGATGAGTGCGACATCGGCCTGAGGCGTCGCAATTCCAGTCTTCGATTTCTTCTGGAACGCATGCAGCACATAAATGTGGCCTGCCAGTTTAATGGTGTACACGGCGCGAAACGCGCCGCCGTCATGCCGCGACACCACTTCCAAGATCCCTGCGCCGCCAAAACCTTTCAGTGGTTTGGCTTCCGGGTGCTTGCGTCCCAACTGGGCTTCGTGCAACGCGAATCCGAACAGGATACGCACCTCTCGCGGGAATTCAGATAGATCCTGTTTTGAACTGCCGATCCACTCGACAGGCTTTTTATCAATTGGAGCTGTTGGACGGGGCAGCTTCATTTCGACTTTATACTATAATAGGCATGGCCGCACAAGTGACCGTCCAGACTGGACTTCTCAGCCCTAGGAGGCGACAACGCCCAGAGTTCTACAGCGGCGATCTTCAGAGACCTCCATGCCCAGCACCAAGCCTCCCCGCGTCACCCAGCTCGGCCATCAGACGGCTCAACCTGCCACGCCCGAAGAAGCCATCCTTGAGCGCGTGCCCAACCCGCA
>JAYUAJ010000030.1:0-2585 GCA_043741375.1 Hyphomicrobiaceae bacterium
CTACTTGAGAGACCGTCAATATCGCCTACTTGATTTCGCGAAATACCAAGTCGGATCTGTGTTGCCGCACGAGCGTTTCAAACGCGCCCGGCGGGGCATCCAGCATGCCGATATCCAGGAACACCGACTTGCGATCCCAGATCTCCTGATCAAGTGTGCCGGTGCCAGCAGGTGAGAGAATGAGTTGGTTCTTTTTTCGCTTGGCGTCCACGATCTCGGACCATTTTAGGCGACGCAATCGACCGAATATCGTGCGCGCTGCGATACCTTCGCTATCCGCGACCACCACCGCCGCACCCATCGCCGTTGCGAGAAGCAGCCATGCACCCATTCCAAACACGAAGCCACCGGTCGCAAGCATGACGGGGGATCTGATCCAGTACGGAGCGTCAACGAGAAACTGGCCGCGCGCGACCTGGGCCGTCCACGCCGGATCGAAGGCTTCGATGCCAATCCAGATCATGAGGGCTCCGAGTGCGGCTGGCACTGATCCAAACAGAAGTGCCTTCCATCGAACGTAGCGGGAAACGACCCTGCTTGACGATTGGCTCATGGAATCATTTCCGATGTCGTTGCGTGCCAACGGTTCACTGCATCATTTTTTTGGTTCACCCGTTCGCTTCTGACCACCCTGTCATATATCCCATTCACAAGTAGCCGGTAGCAGTGTTTCAGAGACGGCGTCCTCGAGCGCGATGGTGTTTGCGTACTCATGCCGCGTGCCGCGCCCGCCGTCGGGTACGAGTCGTTTGTGAGTTGGGTTCTGCGTCCAAGTCTAGGGAACAAACAGCGCGCTGCCAGCGGAGCAACCGCCGGCCGACAGGTGCAAGCAACGAACGGGCATCCGCATCGATGGGTGCGGGTGCCCGCACGATCTCAGGCGTGTGTGTGCACGATCACCGGCCCTGCCAACGAACTCGCGGGCCCTGCCAAGAGTGGCGCAAGCTCTTGATTGATCCAGGCCAGAGCGAGTTTGTTTGACTCGTGTGCCGCCGCGTAGTTATCAAATATGCTGACTGCTACGACGGTATCGTCCGGCGCATAAACGACATAGTAGGCGTTGAAGCCGGGAACGTTGCTGATGATAGGAATCGCGCCTTCTTTAATCCGGCGAGTCAGCTCTTCGGCCATTCCCGGTTTTGCCTTGGCCTGACATTACCCGCATACATGGTTGGCCTCCGTCGCCGTTGATCCGCCGAGGACCGCGGACACCACGAGTCTGCACCACTCACCAAACATACACAATCGCGACGGCGAATGGCTGAAAACCTACCCAGCAAGTACCCAGCGCCCGTAGTGACCTACAATCGAATTGGGGGGGCGCTCATCCGTGACTGACGAGAAGAAACGCAAGCGCTGGATCCAGGACAAGCGCACGTGCAGTGCGCACGGCGATTGAACCCACAACAGGGATTGTCCGCTGCAATGGTGTCGTTGCAAGCTGATGCGGAAATCTCTTGCCGCAGTTGCGGTGCGACTACGGCTTGTCCGGAGGGCGCTTAGGGGCTTCCGGCTCGACGGGCTTTGTGGCACTCGGCGGCGGCGGCCCCTGCGTCGCTGTTGCAGGAGCTTGTGAAGGAATGGTTTTACTGGGTGGCGGCAACGGCATGGGTGCCGGCATCGCGTCCCTCGGAGCTTGAATCGACGGCGGCGCGGTGGGCATGCGTTCCACGCCTCCCGGGAGGCGGTCCGTCCCTTGAGTGAGCCAGACGTCGCCCACCCCGGCCATCTTTGCTGTCAACGTCAAAGGCAAAACCAGAAGTGCAGCCGATACGGCCAAACGCGAGCGATTAGGCGTCATGATGGTGCTCTCCCCATGATCAAGTCGGGTACGACAAAACGCAGTGACCTGCCGGCGGTCAAGCCTGCCACCCATGCGGCCAGCACGAGCGTGAACGGGAGCAGCAAGCGCAACTCTCTGTAGCAAAATGCGTCGATACCTAGCAATACGACCGTAGCGAACCCGGCTCCGAGCGAGTGGATGATGCTGCTCTTCCAGAACCTCCAGCCAACCGCGAAACCGGCGGCGGCAATCGCGATCAGGATGCCACGCACGGCCACCGGGCCGAGCTCGGTAATGGCGCGTCTGGGATCGAGCATGGCGGCAAGAATCTGGGCATGGATCGTTACGCCGGGCAGCAGTTGCCCGTCGCGAGCCGAAAGCGGCACGCGATGGCGGTCGCGAAGGGGGAAGTCGCCGCCGACGAGCACCAGGCGATCCTTGAGGCTGGCACCCCGGGCGGGATCGGCCAGAAGGTCCTGGGCATTAAGCGTGAGAAAAGTTTCTCTTCCGTCGAGTGGCCGCGCGAGCCACGGAATGGGCCGTCCCGTGTCGTCCACGCCAGTCGCGCCGCCGGCTTCCGCGAGGAGCCGCGCGAAACTCTTGTTGTGGCCAGGACCAGCCATCGGGCCTGCCATGAACCGCACCACGTCATCACGGTCGTGGTGCAAGTTCAGGTAGCCGGCTGGCCGCCCCGACAATTCAATATATTCCCGCTGGAATTCGCGCTGGAAGGGCTGCAGATCGCCACGCTCGTCGAGAACACCGAGGACAATTGTTGCGTGAGCGCCCGCAATCGCATCCA
>JAYUAJ010000031.1:0-2582 GCA_043741375.1 Hyphomicrobiaceae bacterium
GGCTGGAGGAGCAGAGAACTGATAACGGCCGATGACAGGATAGTCATTCCGGAAATCGGCGATATTGGTGCGTTCATCGATCTGTATCGCAGGACCGAACTCCACCCTTCGTGGCAGCGAACGGTGTAACGATGGCCAGCTCGAACCGTAGTGGCTCAAAACCTGACGCCCCCAAGACCCCCTCCCAGCGCGCGCTGCGCGTCGGCGAGCTGGTGCGCCATCGCCTGGCCGAACTCATCGTGCGCGGCGACATTCACGACGAGGTTCTCGCCAGTCAGGTCATATCGATCTCGGAAGTTCGCATGTCGCCGGACCTGAGGCTGGCGACGGCCTATATTATTCCGCTCGGCGGCAAGGATACCGAGGCCGTGATTGCAGCCTTCAACAAGCACAAAAAGTACATCCGCGGCGACGTCGCCCGGCATCTAAACCTGAAATCGGCGCCGGAAATCCGCTTCATGCCCGATGACAGTTTCGCCGAGGCCGAACGCATCGAGCGGCTGCTGCATTCGCCCGACGTGCGGCGCGACTTGGAAAAAAAGGACGAGTAAACCCGGTGTCAAGCACCGTGGGGTGCCTGACACCGGGTCCATTTCATCCCTTGAGACCACCACACCATGCGCAAACCCAAGGGTTTTCCGACCCACGGCTGGCTCATTCTCGATAAGCCGCAAGGGCTGACCTCGACCGACGCCGTCAATCGCATCAAGCGGCTCTACCAGGCCCAGAAGGCCGGGCACGCCGGCACGCTCGACCCGCTTGCGACGGGCATTCTGCCGATCGCTCTCGGCGAGGCAACCAAGACCGTGCCCTATGTGGTCGATGGCGAGAAAACCTATCGCTTTTCCGTCACTTGGGGCGCCGAGACCGATACCGATGACGTCGAAGGCAAAGTCACGAAAACCAGCGACGCCCGTCCCGGTCGCGCCGCCATCGAGGCCATTCTTGCTGAGTTCACAGGCGACATTCAGCAGACGCCGCCGCAGTATTCCGCCATCAAGGTGGACGGCGAGCGCGCCTATGATCTTGCCCGCGAAGGCCAGATTTTTGAGCTCGCCGCCCGTACCGTCACGGTCCATGAATTGCGTCTGACCGAGCATAAGCCCAACAACACGGTCACCACCTTCGAGTGCGACTGCGGAAAAGGCACCTACGTCCGCTCGCTCGCCCGCGACATGGGCCGGCGTTTGGGTTGCCTCGGCCACGTCACCGCTTTGCGCCGCACCCGGGTCGGCCCCTTCACCGAATCGGCCGCGATTTCGCTGGATAAGCTCACGGAAATCGCTAATAGTGCGGCCGGACGCGAAGGCCTCATGACTTCCCTGAGGCCGGTCGAGACGGCGCTGGACGACATCCCGGCACTGTCTGTGACGCCTGCTGATGCAGCGCGGCTGAACCGGGGCCAACCCATCCTTATCCGAGGAGCCGGCGCCCCGATCCTGACAGGGCCCGCTTACGCGCTGTGCAAGGGATCGCTGGTCGCCATCGGAGAAATCCAACAAGGCGAGTTGCACCCGTTGCGCGTATTCAACCTAGCCTCATGATCCGCTGGGTCTGCTGATCACCACTCATCCGATGTCGCATTAGGAGACTGCATGTCTATTGCCGCCGTAGCTAAAGTCGCTCTCGTCAAGGAATACGCCACCAAAGAGGGCGACACAGGTTCGCCCGAAGTTCAGGTCGCGATCCTTACCACTCGCATCACCAATCTCACCGGCCATTTCAAGAGCCACGTGAAGGACAACCATTCGCGCCGCGGCCTGCTCAAGATGGTCAGCCAGCGCCGCCGTCTGCTCGACTATCTGAAGTCGAAGGATACCAAGCGCTATCAGACGCTCATCGAGCGCCTCGGCATCCGGCGCTAGGTCCCGGCGTTGCCTCACGACAAGCACGCACTCAAGAAACGTTCGGAGGCAGCTCCGGGCGCGATTTTGTCTTCTCCCCGTACTTACGGGGAGAAGGTGGCCGCCGACGCGCATTGGCGCGGAGGATGACGGCCGGATGAGGGGCAGCCGCAGGCGCTACCCCTGTTGAGAGGGGGCCGGCACGTGCCGCCGCCCCTCACTGACCGCGTTGCTCTTGCGCTGAAACGCGCTGCGAGACGCGGTCTCCTCTCCCCGTAAGGACGGGGAGAGGGAAGTAGGGGAGCCTGCCATGGGGGCAGCCTCCTGACCCGAACGAAGAAGATAGGACACTGCCATGTTCAACGTACACAAGGTTGAGATCGACTGGGCCGGCCGCAAGCTGACGCTCGAAACCGGGCGCATGGCCCGCCAGGCCGACGGCGCGGTGCTCGCGCGCTACGGCGACACCACGGTGCTTGCGACAGCCGTCGCCGCGCGCTCGGCCAAGCCGGGCATCGATTTCTTCCCGCTGACTTGTAACTACCAAGAAAAAACTTACGCGGCCGGAAAAATCCCTGGCGGCTACTTTAAGCGCGAAGGCCGCCCGACCGAGAAGGAGACGCTGGTCTCGCGCCTCATCGACCGCCCGATCCGCCCGCTGTTCGCCCCCGGCTTCAAGAACGAGACGCAGGTCGTCTGCACCGTCCTCTCGCACGACCTGGAAAACGATCCCGACAT
>JAYUAJ010000032.1:0-6127 GCA_043741375.1 Hyphomicrobiaceae bacterium
ATAATGGAAATGAAGCGCATTCTATTTTTTCCTCCCTGGTACAGAGCTTTAGACGCCCGAACGCCACATTAGCGCGCATTTGCAGCGGATTCCATGCAGAATCTGAGCGTCGCCGTCAGGTTGCGGCTACACGATTGGCACACGGCCGAAATGCTGCCAAAGCTATTTCTTGCGGAAGGTATCGAGCTGCACCACGCGGGCAGGCTGCCGCGCCTCGACTGGCTCCGGGGCGGGCGCGTCCGATGCAGGACCGGCCGATACTGCCGGTGCCTGGGCGGTTTTTGGCTTAGGCAAGCCCAGAGCCGCCGGAGCGGCTGTGACGCCGTCCGCTTTACGCCCGGCCGACCTCTCTTTGGCGCTTAGTGATGCCGGCTCCGCGCCGGATTTGCTCACCGCCACAGGTTTCGGCCGTTTTGACGCCGGCCGCCGGTGCGGCATATCGACGGCGTCAGTCGTGTGATCAGGCAATGTCGCCGGTGGCCCCGCCCCGGCACTGTCGAATTGCAGGCCGTACGGGACGCTCGGGTCAAAAAACACCTTTAGCGCACTGTAGGGGACTACCAGCCGCTCCGGAATGCTGTTGAAGGTGAGGCTGACCTCGAAGCGGTCGTCATGCACCTGCAAATCCCAATAGCGGTGCTGTAAAACGATCGTCATCTCCTCGGGATACTGATCCTTCAGCCGCTTTGAGATGCCAACGCCATCGCGCGTGGTGCCGAACGAGATATAGAAATGATGGTTGCCGGGGAGCTGCTCGCCTTGGGCGACCTGTGCCAATACCGTGCGTACCACGCCTCTTAAGGCGTCTTGCGCCAAACTTTCGTAGTCAATCTTGATGTCTGTCATGATCCGGCTTGAAAAACGCGTGAGCAAACGCACGTGAAGTCGGCTGCAGTCAGTCTAATGGAGGGCTTCTGTTGCCCGGTGCCCTCCGAACCGCGCCTAGACCCTGCGAGGAGCCTAGGACTTTCTTTCGAGGACCAGCGCCGCATTACGCAGCGATGGCGACCTCAGCATAGTTGTCATTTGCAACTATAGGTTTGACCCGATAACGGCGGTATCATGCCGGGCAAAAACACGCTCTTTACACCCTCGTCGATCCTATTTCGCCCCCATCATCAGCTCACTGGACGCTCCAGGTCCATGGATCGTCTCGGGGCTTGGCTAAGGTCCCAGTGAGCTGATGGTGGAGGCGCCGGGTACCGCCCCCGGGTCCGATGAGCTTATTCCAACGGCCATTTATCGCCATAGCCGAACGAGTCGGCAGACGGAATATAGGGGGCCGGAGAGGCCGAGGGAAGGGGGAATCCCGCGGGCGCGGCGTCAGCCCTCGCCAGGCTCATCCACGCACAACACGCCAAGCGGGAACGTATGCGCATCGAAAGGGGAGGCGGTGACGGACTAATTGCTCTTGAAAGTGGCAGCCAAGAGCCATTTTCCTGGGTCAAGGCCAGCACTTCCAGGGTGCGAGCGACCGGATCTGCATAGAGGACCTCGCCGGTTACGCGAGGCGGCAGCGCTTCGATATCGGCGTAGGTTGCACGGGGTTTGGCTTTCAGCATTGGGGACCGTTCGTAGTTAGCCGCTCCCCGTTTATCGCCCTCGGCGCAGGCTGCGCGCAATGTGCTTTTGGCGCAGCCTGGCCGACAACCGTCCTTATGCCGATGTCTCAACTCAGAGCGTTCACGACAATGGTATACCGCGTCGTGGCGCGATAGCGTGTCGCCATCGCCTGTTCGCGCCAGACCGCTTTTGCTTCGCGCGGGTCGCGGAACGGACCCATCACCTGCGCGGTGCCATCGACCACCTCGCTGAATTGCAGGTCGCGATAGTCGGCGCCGATCACCCAATATTGCTGCTGCATGGCACGTCTCCTGGTTCATTCCAATAATTACTCTGCGGCGATGGCGCGGGGCCGGAACTGCTCGGTCTCGGTGGAGCCGCCCATGGCCGTGGTGGACGACTTGCCGGCCGAAATGGCCATGGCGACAGCATCGAAATACCCGGTGCCGACCTCGCGCTGATGGCGCACGGCCGTGAAGCCCTGCGGCTGGGCGGCAAATTCCCGATCCTGAAGCTCGGCGTACGCGCCCATGCCGCGTTTGGAATAGCCGCGCGCCAGCTCGAACATCGAGAGATTGAGCGCGTGGAAGCCGGCTAGTGTCACGAACTGGAACTTGTAGCCCATGGCGCCCAGCTGCTCCTGGAAGGTCTCGATGGTCCGCCCGTCCAGCTTGGCGCGCCAGTTGAAGGACGGCGAGCAGTTGTAGGCGAGCAGCTTGCCCGGATGCTGGCGCGCCATCTCGAAGGCGAACTCGCGCGCTTCGCCAAGATCGGGCGTCGAGGTTTCCCACCACACCAGGTCGCTATAGGGCGCGTAGGCTAGGCCGCGCGCAATGGCATGCTCGACCGAGTGGTGATTGCCCTGCTTCAGGTGATAGAAACCCTCAGCCGTGCGTTTGCCGTCGATCCATTTGGCGTCGTAGTCGTCGATGTTCGACGTGATGAGCGTGGCGGAATGCGCATCGGTGCGGGCCACTACGAGGGTATCGGTATTACAGATATCAGCTGCCAGCCGCGCCGCATTTAGCGTCCGGATGAAGGTTTGCGTCGGCACCAGGACCTTGCCGCCGAGATGGCCGCACTTTTTCTCCGACGCCAACTGGTCCTCGAAATGCACGCCAGCGGCGCCCGCCTCGATCATCGATTTCATCAGCTCGAAGGCGTTCAGCGGCCCGCCGAACCCGGCCTCGGCGTCGGCAACGATCGGCGCCATCCAGTAGGTCTCATCGCCGCCTTCCATGGTGGCGATCTGGTCGGCGCGCATGAGGGCATTGTTGATGCGTTTGACGACTTCGGGGACCGACGAGGACGGGTAGAGCGACTGGTCGGGGTACATCTGCCCGGCGTTGTTGGCGTCGGCGGCGACTTGCCAGCCGGAGAGATAGATGGCGTCGAGCCCGCCCTTAACCTGCTGCACAGCCTGATTGCCGGTGAGCGCGCCCAGCGCCCGCACGAACGGTTTTTCAGCGATCAGCTGGCGCAACCGCTTGGCGCCCAGCTTGGCGAGCGTGTGCTCAATCTGCACCGAACCTTTCAGCCGCCGGACGTCGGCGGCGGTATAGTCGCGCTTGATGGCGGAGGTCTGGGCGTTGTCAATAGCGTGAGTCATTTTCCAATCTCCCAGCTGATATTTACATAAATTCACAAATCAAGAGTGAACGAGTCGTTGCTGCAGTGCAAGAAAGATTGAATTGGGATCTGAAATCGTGTAGATTTATGACAAATCGACAAGGTATGTCTTGTCATTTGTAATATTTGTCACCTGCGGAGCCTGATCAATGAGACCCATCCAGATCGGCGGCAAGTTGCGGCGGCTGCGCCAAGAACGCCGGCTGACACAAGGACAGCTAGCGGCGGAACTTGGCATTTCGCCGAGCTACCTCAACCTCATCGAGAGCAACCGCCGCCCCGTGACCGCCCGCGTGCTGCTGCAGATCGCCGACAAGCTGAAAATCGACATCAGCAGCCTCGGCGGTACCGGCGACGACGAACGGCTGACCTCGGAGCTGATGGAAGCGCTGTCCGATCCGGTCTTCGAGGAGCACGACGTCAAGGTCAGCGACGTCCGCGAGTTGGTGGCGACACTGCCAAGCGTCGGCCATGCGCTGGTGGCGCTCTACCGGTCGCATTTGCTGAATGACGGGTCGGCTGCCGGAGAGCTTTCAGGCTCTGGCGAAAACAGCCTTGCCGTGCTCCCGTCTGAGGAAGTGAGCGAGCTTATTCAGCAGCGCCTCAATCATTTTCCCGAACTGGAACGCGCCGCCGAAAAACTCTGGCAGGACAATGACGTCGCGCTGCACAATTTGCAGCCCGATCTGATCCGGGTGCTGTCGCAGCGCTTTGCCGTGCAGGTCGAGATCGTACCGGCCGAGCGCATGCCGAACCTGCTGCGCAGCTACAATCCCCTGACGCGCCGCCTGCAGCTGAGCGAGATGCTGGCGCCGTCCGGCCGGATTTTCCAGCTTGCGCACCAGATCGCGTTCCTGGCGCACCGTCCGCAACTGGAGTTGCTTGCCGGTGGTAAGCTCACGTCGCCCGCCTCAGAAGCGCTCGCACGCTCGGCGCTGGCCAACTATTTCGCTGGCGCGGTCATGATGCCCTACGGCCGCTTCATCGAAGCTGCCCGCGCCTCGCGTTATGATCTCGACATCCTGCAAGCTCGATTCGGCGTCTCGTTCGAGCAGGCCTGTCATCGCCTGACCACGTTACGCCGGCCCAATGATGAGGGGATTCCGTTCCATCTCATCCGGGTCGACATCGCCGGCAACATCTCGAAGCGCTTTTCGGCATCGGGGATCCACATGGCGCGGTTCGGCGCCGCCTGCCCGCGCTGGAACGTCTATGATGCGTTCGCCACCCCCGGCATGCTGCGCGTGGCGGTGAGCCAGATGCCCGAGGGCCAGACCTATTTCTGCGTCGCCCGCACCATTTCGTCGGGCCGCCAGGGCGCGCATCGCGGCGGACTGCCGCAACGGGTGGAGAAGCTGGCTATTGGCCTCGGCTGCGCCGTGCATCACGCCCGCAGCATCGTTTACGCTGATGGCCTCACCCTGGACGATCCCAAAATTGTGACGCCGATCGGGGTGTCGTGCCGCACCTGCCCGCGCAACGACTGCCTGGACCGGGCCAGCCCGGCGCTGGCCCAGAAACTGGAGATCGACGACAACACACGCGGAGTCTCGCCGTACATGACGCACACGGCGAGTTCGTAGCCGATCGGCGGGTAGCCTACTTCATCCACGCCGATTTCTTGAAGGTGCGCAGGCCTTCGCGGGTCTGGTCGCGGCGCCGGGCCTTGAGGCCGGCCTCATATTTGGCCTTTTCCTTCTTGCACCAAGCCAGGAACGAGGTCAGGCGCACATCGAAGATGCCGCGCCGCTCGGCCATCTGCACCAGCTTGAAGTCGGGCGCGTAGTTGCCTTCCACGATCACGCCGCCCTCGTCTGTGGGCGCAATATCCCAGCCGACGACACGGATGTCCTTGAACACGGTGGCCGCTTCCAGGGCGAGGCCCAGGATGGCCTTGAAGTTGGGGATTTCGATGCCGAGCAAGGGGGCATTGGTGTCAGGGTGATGCGTGATCTCTTGCTGGTCGAGCGCGAACCCCTTGATGGCGCGCGTGATCTTGCCGGTCTGGTAGTCGACCGCGCACAGAATGTTGCCTTTGCGCCAGAAATTGTCCGCGACGTTCTTGCCGGCCGGCACTTTCCAGCAGACGCGGAACACCTCGGGACCGTTCTCGCCGTTGATGGTGTAGACGCGTACCGTCGGCAGCCGGTCGCCGCAGATGGCGCGCACATCTTTATGCGGCACGACGCGTTCCTGGAACATGTAACCGTCAGCGAAGTGCGTGACGATGTCGTCGACGAAGGCGTCGAGCGCGACCGTCTTGCCGCCGAGCAGCTGAATTTCGCCCGTTCCCACGTCATAGCCCGTGGCGCTGGCCGAGCCGAGCGAGAGCGAGGACGAGCGTGGCTTGGAGAAGAATGGATAGCTGGCGGGATCGGTCAGGAACGCCTTCAAATCATGGCGGTTGCGCAGCTGGCGTTGCTCCGGCACACGAAACCCCTCGCTGAAATAGTAGCCGCGCATCTTGATGGCGGGCAGGCCATAGCCGTTTAGAAGCGTATCGAACGCGAGCTTGTCGGTAATGGGGCCGAACCATTCGGTCATGTAGTTGGCGACCGGCCACAGCTTGCGCATGCCGGCCATGCCGCAGAAGGCGGATTTTTCGCCGACGATGTTCTTGTCGTCAAACAACCGGAGTGTGAAATATTCTTCGCTGGTCAGCTTGCCCTGACCGAAGGTGGCCATGGCGATCTCGCCAACGACGCTCTGCAGCGGCTTGTCGTATTCAGTCGCGATCACCTTCAGCATCAAGGGCAGCGGCAGCACCTTTTCGGTCTCGTTGACATCGAGCACGTGGGTGTCGTTAGCAGGCGTCAGAACCGGCTTAGCGGGCTCGTCAGCGCTCAGTTTTACGGCAGCTTCACTCATCACGACCTCACGGCAGGGGCTGAACTGTGAAGGCCGATGATCGTCGCGAATGGTAAAGCGAGGGCTA
>JAYUAJ010000033.1:0-6119 GCA_043741375.1 Hyphomicrobiaceae bacterium
CGGCGGCGACCTAGGGTGGCCTGAGCGCGCTTCAGCGAAGCCCACGGCATTTGCGAGATAGTGGGCTTGGTAAAGAGGCTCAGCCCACCCTACGGTCCGTTCAGATTTCGTGGAAAATAATCTATCAGGCCTACTTGATCTTTACGGCCTGGCCGGTCTTCACGCTTTCGGTCGCGGCGTCAGCCAGCTTCTGCGCCATCAGGCCGTCGTGGCCATTGGCGCGCGGCTCCGTCCCCTTCTGGATGGCGGTCAGGAACGCGTCGACCTCGTTGGCGTAGGCGCCCGAGTAGCGCTCCAGGAAGAAGTTCTGCACCACGGCGCCAGTGATGCCGGCCGCGCCGGAAAACTCCACTGTGTTCTCATGCACGTTGTGCGCGCGCAGCATGCCCTTCGATCCGTGCACCTCCATACGTTGGTCGTAGCCGTAAGTGGCGCGGCGCGAATTGGTGATGACGGCAATTTTTCCGCTGGCGGTCACCATATGCACCGACGCGGTATCGACGTCGCCGGCCTTGCCGATGGCGGGATCGACGATCGAGGAGCCGAAGGCGTGCACGGTGACGAACTCTTCACCGACCAGGAAGCGCGCCATGTCGAAATCATGGATCATCATATCACGGAACAATCCGCCCGAGCGCTCGATATAGCTCACCGGCGGCGGGCCGGGATCGCGCGAGATGATGGTGCAGAGTTCAATGTTGCCCGCCTCGCCCGCGCGCAGGCGCTTTTCCAACGCGGAAAAATTCGGATCGTGCCGGCGGTTGAACCCGATCATCAGCGGCACCTTGGCCTTTTCGACCACCTTCAGGCAGGCCAAGGCGCGCTCGGCGGTGAGCGAAATCGGTTTTTCGCACAGGATGCTTTTTCCTGCCTTGGCGGCGGCCTCGATCAGGTCGGCATGAGTATCGGTCTGTGTACAGATCAAAATCGCATCGACGTCCTTGGCCGCAATGATGCCCTCGACTGTGCCCACCTTGGCGCCAACCGATGCTGCCAGCGCCGAGGCCGCTTTGGCGTCCGCGTCTGCCACATAGGCGACCTTGGCCTTGGCCGACTTGGCGATGGTCATGCCGTGCACCTTGCCGATGCGGCCGGCGCCGAGAACTCCGAATCTGATCATCTTGGGTGTCCCTGTTCACTGCGACGTTAATGAGGTTTGCATCGGCGCCGAAGCGGCGCTGGCGGTCCGGCCGCAGAGATAGCTAAGGGCTTAGGCACTGTCCATCGGCGGCAGTGGAATGTTGCAGAACACGGCACGCTGTACCTCCCGGCTAACGACCACGAGTGGAATCTGGCGGCGTCGGAGACAAAAAACCCATATCCCCACCGCCCATCCCCATTTGACCCCTCGTCAAAAATCCTGTTTCACTCCGGCCAACCCCGTCCTCTCCGCCCCGGAGCCCACCGACCCGTGCCAACCGCCACCACCCGCCCGCTCGACGTCATCACCTTCGGACGCTGCTCCGTCGACCTTTACGGCCAGCAGATTGGGTCGCGGCTTGAGGATGTGGCCTCGTTCGCCAAATCCGTCGGCGGGTCGCCCTCCAACATAGCCATCGGCGCCTCCCGTCTGGGCTTGCGTGCAGGCCTCCTCACTGGCGTCGGCGATGAACAGATGGGCCGCTTCGTGCTGGAGCAGATGGCGCGCGAAGGCGTGTCCACAAAGGGCATCAAGGTGGACAAAGAGCGGCTGACCGCGCTGGTGCTCTTGTCGGTGGAAAACGACAAGACCTTTCCGCTCATTTTCTACCGCGAGAACTGCGCCGATATGGCGTTGACGGAGGATGACGTCTCCGAGGACTTCATCAAATCCGCCAGCGCGATTTGCGTCACCGGCACGCATTTCTCCAAGCCGAACGTGGCGGCGGCGCAGAAGAAGGCCATGCGCATCGCCAAGGCTAACGGGGCCAAGATCGCTTTTGACATCGACTACCGTCCCAACCTCTGGGGCCTCGCCGGGCACGCCGCAGGCGAGGAACGCTACATAGCGTCGGAGCGGGTGTCAAAACACCTCAGCGCAATCCTGCCCGATTGCGACCTGATCGTCGGCACGGAGGAGGAGATCCGCGCCGCATCCGGAAAAGAGGATGTGTACGAAGCGCTTTTGGCGATCCGCGCGGTATCGGGCGCCGTGATCGTGCTCAAGCGCGGGCCCATGGGCTGTGTGGTGTTCGATGGGCCAATCCCCAAGACCATCGACGACGGCATCATCGGCAAGGGCTTTCCGATCGAAGTCTACAACGTGCTGGGCGCGGGCGACGGTTTCATGGCCGGATTCTTGCGCGGTTTTTTGCGCGGGGAATCGCACCTGACCGCCGCGACGTGGGCCAATGCCTGCGGCGCCTTCGCGGTGTCGCGGCTGCTGTGTTCGCCAGAGTACGCCACATGGACGGAGCTGCAAAAGTTCCTCGCCGAGGGCAGCAAGCATCATGCGCTGCGCAAGGACGAGGCCATCAACCACGTGCATTGGGCGACCACGCGCCGCCCGCAAGCCGAGACCATGATGGCCTTCGCCATCGATCATCGCTCGCAGTTGGAGGCGATGGCCGACACGGCGGGTGCGCCGCGTGAGAAGATTTCTAAGCTGAAGGTGTTGGCGGTCGAGGCCGCCGCCAAAGTCGCAAAGGGCCGTCCCGGCTACGGCATGCTGCTGGATGAGAAGTACGGCCGCGAGGCTTTCTTCGCCGCCGCCAGACATCCGTTCTGGCTCGGCCGCCCCGTGGAGCTGCCGGGATCGCGCCCCTTGCGCTTCGAGTTCTCCAACGACATCGGCTCGCAGCTGGTCGAATGGCCGGTGACGCACACCATCAAGGCCTTGAGCTTCTATCGCCCCGATGACCCGGCCGGACTGAAGGCCGATCAGCAGGCGACGTTGCGTGGGCTGTACGATGCGGCGCGCAAAGTGGGGCGCGAACTGCTGGTGGAGATTATCGCCAGCAAGCATGGCGCCGTGGAGGACGGCACCATCGCGCACGCCCTGGCGGAGCATTACGCCCTCGGCATCAAGCCCGATTGGTGGAAGCTGGAGCCGCAGGCCTCCGCTAAGGCGTGGTCGACCATCGCCCGTGTCATCGAGACAAACGATCCCTTGTGCCGCGGCATTGTCATTTTGGGGCTCGACGCGCCCGAGGCCGAACTCGCTGCGGCCTTTAAGATCGCAGCTGGCCAACCGGCGGTGAAAGGCTTCGCCGTCGGCCGCACGCTGTTCGGCGAGGTGGCTCAGGCTTGGCTCGCCGGGAAAATGACCGATGAGGCCGCCGTCGCCGACATGGCGGCGCGCTTCCAGAGGCTGTGCGACTTGTGGCAGAGTGGGCGCAAGACGTCGTAGTCAGACGACGGCGGGTGCGGCTGAATCCCTTCTCCCATGGGGAGAAGGTGGCCAACGGCCGGATGAGGGGTACAGGGCCGCGGTGTGGCGCCGGACGTGCCGGAATACGCACGTCCTGCACCCCTCATCCGACGCCCCATTTGTTTTTGCGCCTCCGCGCAGGGGCGCCACCTTCTCCCTATGGGAGAAGGAAGTGGGGCGCACTATGATGATTTGTGAGAGGACCATGGAATGTCGAAATTGCGCATACGCCCCACTGCCAAGTCCGGCTGCGTGACGCATATTACGCCCGAAAACGCCGGCTGGACCTATGTCGGGTTCGATCTTCACAAGCTCGCGAAGGGGGAGAGCGCCAAGGGCAAGGACGCGGCCCGCGAAACCTGCCTGGTGCTGATCTCGGGACGGGCGCTGATATCGGCCGGTGGTAAGGACTTTGGCCTGCTCGGCGAGCGTATGAGCCCGTTCGAAGGCAAGCCCAGCTCGGTCTATGCGCCCGCCGGCGCCGACTGGAGCGTCACTGCCGACGGCCCCGTCGAGCTGGCCGTGTGCTCCTCGCCCGGCAAACCTGGCGCTCGCCCCGCGCGGCTCATCGCGCCCGGCGATTGCACGCAAGAAACCCGCGGTACGGGCACCAACACCCGCTATGTCACCAACATCCTGCCCGAAACGGCCGATGCCGACAGTCTGCTCGTGGTCGAGGTAATCACGCCCGGAGGCCATACCTCGTCCTATCCTCCGCACAAGCACGATCGCGACAATTTCCCGGCCGAGACCCTGCTGGAGGAAACCTACTACCACCGCATCAACCCGCCCCAGGGTTTCGCCTTCCAGCGCGTGTACACAGACGATCGTTCGCTCGACGAGGCTATCGCGCTGGAAGACGGAGACACTACGCTGGTGCCAAAGGGCTATCATCCTTGCGCGGCCACCCACGGTTATGATCTCTACTATCTCAACGTCATGGCCGGCCCCAAGCGCGCCTGGAAATTCTACAATGAACCGGCCCATGAGTGGCTGTTGAAGAAGAAGGCGTAACCCATGAACATTCAATGGCTCGGCCATTCCGCCTTCAAGGTGACGGCTGGCAAGACGCAGGTGCTGTTCGACCCATTCCTCACCGGCAATCCGAAGTTTTCGGGCGACCTTGCCGCGACCATTGCCGGCACCACGCATGTCCTCTTGACCCACGGCCACAATGACCATTTCGGCGACACCATAGAGATCCTGCGCCAGACCGGCGCAACGCTGGTAACCACGCCGGAGCTGCACGACTACGTCTATTCCGTGCTGCCAAAGGCGAGCCTGGTCGACATGAGCCTGGGCGGCCAGGTCGAGGTATCCGGCGTTACGGTCGCTATGGTGCGGGCAGACCATTCCTCAAGCTATCTCACCGCCGATGGCAAGGTGATCTACGGCGGCATGCCAACTGGCCTGATCCTCAAGCTCGATGGCCATAGCCTTTACCATATGGGCGACACGGCCGCGTTCTCGGACTTAGGCTTGATCGCCGAGCTGCACCAGCCCGACATCGTCATCGCGCCGATCGGGGGCCACTTCACCATGGGCGTGCGTGAGGCCGCGCTGGCGATCGACCGCTGGCTGAGGCCGAAAGTGGTCATTCCCTGCCACTACGGGACGTTCCCGGCCTTGGCGCCGAGCGCCGAGCCCTTCATGGCGGCTGTGAAAAGCTGCGAAGTTTGGGCGCCCGAGCCGATGGGCCAACGCAGCTTCTAGGACACGCCATCATGAATGATCGGTTCACCAGTATACTAATTCTCTTGGCTGCGCTTGGCAGCGGGCTGATTGCCGGCGTGTTCTTTGCCTTCTCGTCTTTTGTCATGGGAGCGCTCGCCCGCTTGCCTCCGCCGCAGGGCATCGCGGCCATGCAGT
This sequence comes from Hyphomicrobiaceae bacterium, assembly GCA_043741375.1. GTDB lineage: Bacteria > Pseudomonadota > Alphaproteobacteria > Rhizobiales > Hyphomicrobiaceae > JANYHF01. The sequence continues at coordinate 5,219 of JAYUAJ010000033.1, forward strand.
CGATCAACATCGTGGTGATCAATCCCATTTTCATGGGCGTATTCTTAGGCACGGCGCTGATTGCGGCGTATCTCGCGTTCTGGGCTGGCACGCATTGGGCAGATCCGCGCGCACTGTGGACCATGATCGGGGCGGTCGCCTACATCGTCGGGTCGGTGGGCGTCACGATGGCGCTCAACGTGCCGTTAAACAACGCCTTAGCCGCCGTCGATGCCGCGAGCGCGCAAGGCGCAGCGGAGTGGGCGCGCTATCAGGGAGCCTGGACGTTGTGGAATACAGTGCGCGGTCTCGCATCGCTCGCGGCCCTGGCATGCTTCGTATTGGCGGAGCGCTCGTGACCGTCAGGCCGATACTTTCTCAGGCACCGCTGCTGCCGGCGTTTCAGGCTGCTTGGCGGACGGCGCGGCTTCGGGTTTCTTGGCCGGGGCGACGGTTTCCGATTTTTTGCCGGGCGCGGCGGGCTTGACGCCGGTGGCGTCGTGCAGCTGCTTTTGCGCCAGCTTGAGCGACGGAAGCGGATTTGGGGCGGCTCCCGAGAGCACACGCGACAGCGGCATGGCGTGTTCGTTGAATTTGGCCAGATCCAAGACCGCGCCGCCCTCACGGGGGCCGAGCACCAGCTGCCGGATCGCCTGCAATGCCGCCATCTCGGTCTTGGAAAGAGTGCGCCCGGCGCACAACTGCAGGGTCAGCGTTTCGCAGGTTGCTGCAACGCTGTCCGCCGGGGATCTGCCCGCGCTAGCGATCGTTCCATAAAGCCGGGTAAGGCTATCGGCGGCGCGTAGCTGCACGTCGTGGCGCTTCCGCGATCGGGCGGCGCTGTCGGCGATGCCTCTGCCGATAATCCAGAACAGGATCGCACCGAGGAGGACTGGCGCGACGATGTTGATGGCCGTCATGG
>JAYUAJ010000034.1:0-6115 GCA_043741375.1 Hyphomicrobiaceae bacterium
TCAATGCGCAGGTCCATGGCGGCGTGAATGACGACGGTTTTCATCTGCCAACGTCCTTAATCGTATTGATACGGAAGGCCTCGCAGCTCCTTCGCCCCCCTCCCCTTGACGGGGAGGGGCCGGGGGTGGGGTGATGCATCACGGGCGCGTCTATCAATCGGAGACCTGTTGCTTGTCTTCCCCCCACCCCCGGCCCCTCCCCGCAAAGGGGCAGGGGAGCAGAGCGGACGGAGCGCGATGAAGGCTGTTGGGTTCGTGGTGCTTGCATGGGATCACGCCACTGGTGTGAGGAGCGGTTTTCCATCAAAATGTGCCGCGATGTTGTCGCGCATCAGCTGGCCCATCGCGCGGCGCGTTTCTATCGTCGCCGAGCCGATGTGCGGCAGCAGCACGACATTGTCGAGTTTGGAAAAGCGCGAGTCGATCTTGGGCTCGTTGAGATAGACATCCAATCCCGCGCCGGCGATGGTTTTCTGCTCAAGCGCTGTCAGCAGCGCCTCCTCATCCACCACCGAGCCGCGCGCGATGTTGATGAACACGCCCTTCGGCCCCAACGCCTTAAGCACGCCGGCCGTGATGATCTTGGCCGTCGCCGGACCGCCCGTCAGGGTCGCAATCAGAAAATCCGACTGCGCCGCAAGGTCCGTCAAGGACGAGAAGAACGTGTAAGGCTGATCGGCCTGGGTCGACCGGCCATAATAGGCGACCGTCATATCGAACCCTACGCAACGCCGCGCCACCGTCTTGCCGATCCGCCCGAGCCCGATGATCCCCGCCCGCTTGCCATTCAGCCGTGTACCGAGCGTAATACTGCCTGTCGCGGCCCAGGTCCCGGAGCGCACATGCGCATCGCCCTTCACTACTTGCCGCGACCAGGCCAGCATCAAGGCCAGCGCCGTGTCGGCGGTATCGCCGGTCAGGATATCGGGCGTGTTGCTGACCTTGATGCCGCGCTGGCGCGCCGTCGCAAGATCGACCCCATCGGTGCCGACGCCGTAGATGCCGATCATCTCCAGCTTCGGCAACATAGCCATGATCTCGGCCGGCAGCGCGAGATCGCCGCGCGTGGCGATGGCGCGGATTTTTTGGCCGTGCTGCGTCAGGAACGCGGTTTTGTCCGGCGCCTCCCAAAGGCGGTGCACGTCGTAGTGCGCTTCGAGCAACTCGATGTCGCCGGGCGGATAGAGACCGATGGCGAGGACGGCGGGACGGGTCATGGGAACTCCGTGAACTTCCTTCTCCCCCTCCTTTTTGAGGGGGAGAAGGTTGCGCCTTAGCGCCGGATGAGGGGCAGCCGGGTGCTCCGGCCGTTGTGAGGCAGGCACGGAACAAGCGGCTGCCCCTCACCGGCCGCCCAGCTCTTGGCGCTGAAGAAGCGCCTGCGAGGGGCGGTCTCCTCTCCCCTCGAAAGGAGGGGAGAGGAAGGAGCGAGCCGCGCGTCCGGTCGAATGGGTTGTCGAATGGCGGTTGCGGATGGCTTTTAATCTGTCCGATAGTCGCCGCCGCGGGCAGGCGCGTCAAGGCGATGCGCGGCAAAACCAGGAGCGGCCGATATGGCGATGCAACTCTTCGATCTCACCGGGCGGCGCGCGCTCATCACCGGCTCCAGCCAGGGCATCGGCCTGGCACTTGCGCGGGGGCTGGCCGAGGCCGGCGCCGAGGTGGTGCTGAACGGGCGCGACGAGGCCAAGCTTGCGGCCGCAGTCGCCGAGCTGAAAGGCCGCAAACTGAAAGCTTCGGGCAGCGCCTTCGACGTCACCAGCGAGGCCGAGGTGAAGTCCGCCGTCGACGCCATCGAGCGGGGCCACGGGCCCATCGACATCCTGATCAACAACGCCGGCATGCAGTTCCGCACGACGCTGGAAGATTTCCCGCCTGAAAAGTTCCGCGAGCTTTTTCGCGTCAATGTCGAGAGCGTGTTCCTGGTCGCCCAGGCCGTGGCGCGCCACATGATCCCGCGCAAACGCGGCCGCATCATCAATATCGGCTCGGTGCAGAGCGAGCTGGGACGCGCGACCATCGCGCCGTACACGGCGACCAAAGGCGCCGTAAAACAGCTGACGCGCGGCATGTGCGCCGATTGGGCTCGTCATGGCATGCAGATCAACGCCATCGGGCCGGGCTATTTCAACACGCCGCTGAACATGGCGCTGGTGGACAATCCGGAGTTTTCGGACTGGCTGAAGAAGCGGACGCCGGCGGGGCGGTGGGGCGAGACCGGGGAGCTGGTGGGCGCGGCGGTGTTTTTGGCCAGCGATGCGGCGAGCTATGTGAACGGGCATATATTGTATGTGGATGGGGGGATGACGGCGGTGGTGTGAGATTGGTCACGGTCGTGGCGAACTATACACGGAAATGAAAAACCGTGTATAGTTGCCTCATGTCCCTGCGGCCCCTCCCTTTGAATGCGCTGACGCTGTATGCGGACTTGATGCAGAGCAGCGGTCCGGCGTCGATCGCACCCGCGTCGGTGTCGATCAGGACCATCGATGGCAAGCGCCACGCTTACGCGGTGGCCAACGACGGCAACACGCGTCCGCAGCGCTATCTGGGTCCAGCTGACGACCCCACAACACAGGCGCAGATCCGTACGTTCAAATCCGCTGCGGCGTCCGCCAAGCGCCGCCGCACCACCGTCTCCATGTTGAAGCGCGCCGGCCTGGCCGCGCCGACTTTGGTGACGGGACGCCTCCTGGAGGTGGTTGCCAACTCCGGCTACTTCGAGCGCGGCATGACGTTGGTGGGCACGGCCGCGTACCAAACCTATGCGCCGATTGTCGCTCATCATTTGTCCAACGCCAACCTGATGACAAGTGATGCGGATCTCTCCGTGGCCGAGTTCATACCGGCTGGCGGCGAAGAGGATTTCCTCTCGGTATTGCGGCGCGCGGACCCGACTTTCGAGGCGGAATGGAACATCGGCGACAAGCTGCCCAAGGCGTTCAAAGCCAGCAGCAATGACTTCCTAGTCGAGCTGCTGACCAAACATGGACGCGGGCGCACGTCCCCCGTTCCCGTGAAAAGCATAGGCGCGTCGGCTATACCTTTGGTGTTCCAGGAGTATCTGGCCGCCGATGCCATTGACGTCATTGCGCTCTACGGCTCGGGGGTCCGTGTCCGAGTGCCGGCTCCCGCGCGGTATGCCGTACACAAACTGATGCTGGCCACGCGGCGCAAAGACGCCGCCAAACGGTTGAAGGATTTGGCGCAAGCACAGGAACTTGTCGAGGTTCTGCTGGCGACGGAGCCGCTTGCATTGGAGGATGCTCTTGACGACGCGAGGTCACGCGGCAAAGAATGGGGCAAGGCGATTAATCAGTCGGCGGAGCGGATAGGGCTGGAGCTGTAGGACCGCGCATCCGCCTTGATCCGCGCCACCATGCTCGCGAGCCCATTGCTGCGCTGCGGCGTCAGATGCTCGGCCAACCCCAGCTTGGCAAACTCCGCCATCGGATCCATCGCCAGGATCGCCGCCGCGCTCTTCCCCGACACCATCGCGAACAGGATCGCAATCAGGCCCTTTACGATATGCGCGTCGCTGTCGCCGCAGAACGTCAGCACCGGGGGCGTGCCCGAAACTTCCGTCACCAGCCAGACCTGGCTGGCGCAGCCGCGCACTTTGTTGGCGTCCACGCGCTCGGCCTCGGGCAATGGCGGCAACTCGCGGCCAAGCTCAATGACGTAGCGGTAGCGGTCCTCCCAGTCGTCGAGCATCTCGAAGTCGGAGGCGATGGTGTCGATGGACATAGGAAGCGTCTAGCAGTCTCCGAGGGAATCGTCGCGCATTTGTCATCCCGGATGCACTGCAGCATTCTTCATGGTGCAGTGCTGATCCGGGATCTCCATCGGCTCCTGCCGTGTCGCAACAGCGCTGGAGTCGATGGAGATCCCGGGTCTGCAGCGCACCGTCAAAACGCTGCGCAGCGCCCGGGATGACAATGGTTGTGGTTCAGCGCGAAAAGAAAATGCCTGTACGTGATGGTCGTCGTCCGAGGCGGGTCGCGGGCGCCGCGTGACCTTCAGACAAGACAATCATAGTACCGCCGCCGTGAGCCCCGCCAAAAACCCCGGCAGATCGTCCGTGCGGTGATGGATATGCGCGGGCGGGGCGTCGCCCCAGGCGGCGATCTCTTTGTAGATCGGGTGGTCGTCCATCTCGGAGTGCACCAGCACGGTCGTCATGCCGTGGGCGTGCGCGGGGCCGAGGTTTTGCGGCAGGTCCTCGAACATGGCGGCGCGGGCGGCGTCGATGCCGAATTTACCGACGAAGGCCGCGTAGGGCTCGGACTTCGGCTTGGGCACGAACTGGCAATCCGTGATGTCAAAAATGCCGTCGAACAGGTGGCCCGTGCCCTGGCGCTCCAGCACCCGCTCGGCATGGCGGCGCGAGCCGTTGGTGAAAATGATGCGCCGGCCGGGCAGGCGCTCCAGCGCGCTGACCAGATCGGGGGCGGCCGGGACGGGCGAATAATCGATATCGTGCACATGGTCGAGAAAGCTGGCGGGTTCGATCCGGTGCTCGATCATCAGCCCGGCGAGGGTGGTGCCGTGGGTGTGATAGAGCTGTTTTTGCACTTTTCGCGCCTCCGTCCGCTCCATGCCGAGCAGGCCGGAGACAAAGCCGGTCATGCGCTCGTCGATCTGCGCGAACAGGTTGCAGCGCGACGGATAGAGCGTGTTGTCGAGGTCGAACACCCAGGTCTGGACGTGGTCGAAGCAGCCGCAGTCCGGCATTTTGGTGCGGTCGCAGTTCGAGGTGTTCGCCATTATTTCGGCATCCAAGGGCGGTGAACGGCCGACCACTCTAGCAGATTTGGATTGCGATTTCTGCATTGGGGACATGATCTTTATCTTCGGCGGTTTGGTAGGGTGCAATAGGCGTTCTTCACGCCGTATTGCACCGCATCGCGGGTGCCACCCGTGGAGCGGTGCAATACGGCCCGAACAGGGGCCTAGTGCACCCTACGTTTTCGATCTTGCCGGCAGGCCGAGGATTGAGATCATGTCCTCGCCGTTAGCACTCGCGAAAAACACTGCCAGCGCCCCTTGACAGAATGCCTCACCTCGCCCTATCTACCTCTCACCTGTTAGCACTCGTTTCTGTGAGTGCTAACGGCTCCCCAACCGGATTGATCGCAAACACATGCTCGTTGGTTCCGTGACAGTCGCCCCGCCCAAAACCCGCGCGGCCCTGAGCGCAACCGCCATGCCTGCGATCCGTTTTTGCTGAACCATAGGAGACCAAAATGGCCGTGAAGTTCCGTCCGTTGCACGATCGCGTCGTCGTCAAGCGCCTCGCCGAGGACACCAAGACCGCTGGCGGCATCATCATCCCCGATAGCGCCACCGAGAAGCCCATGCAGGGCGAAGTCGTCTCCGTGGGCCCCGGCGCCCGTGACGAAGACGGCGAGCGCATCCCCGCCGACGTCAAGGCCGGCGACATCATTCTGTTCGGCAAGTGGTCGGGCACCGAAGTCAAGATCGAGGGCGAAGAGCTCCTGATCATGAAGGAAAGCGACATCATGGGCGTGATCGAAGGCAAGGTCGCGATCAAGAAGGCGGCCTGAAGCAAGTAGGCAATGGGCAATGGGCAATCGCCTACGGCCCGCCCCTATTGCCTAATGCCTATTGCCTATTGCCCCCTTAAATCCATCCCCCAATCTCCAAAGGAGCCACCACCATGGCAGCCAAAGAAGTACGTTTCTCCACCGAAGCCCGCGAGCGCATCCTGCGCGGCGTCGACACCCTCGCCAACGCCGTCAAGGTCACGCTGGGTCCCAAAGGCCGCAACGTCGTGATCGAGAAGTCGTTCGGCGCTCCGCGCTCCACCAAGGACGGCGTCACCGTCGCCAAGGAAATCGAGCTTGAAGACAAGTTCGAGAACATGGGCGCGCAGATGGTGCGCGAAGCCGCCTCCAAGACCAACGATGCGGCCGGCGACGGCACCACGACGGCTTGCGTGCTGACGCAGGCGATCGTGCGCGAAGGCATGAAGGCGGTCGCCGCCGGCATGAACCCGATGGATCTGAAGCGCGGCATCGACAAGGCCGTCATTCAGGTCATGGACGACATCAAGAAGAAGTCACGCAAAGTCAGCAAGACGGAAGAGATTTCG
>JAYUAJ010000035.1:0-6111 GCA_043741375.1 Hyphomicrobiaceae bacterium
TCGGTGCGCTGAGAGCAACTGGCGGCCGCCGTGGGATCGCCAGTTTGTGCATCGGCGGTGGCGAGGCGACGGCTATCGCACTCGAGACCCCGAAATGAGGTGGCGTCATGCCAATGCAACGTGCACACGAGACGCCAACCCAGCGGGTCGTGGCCGAATTCCAGATCGAGTGGCGCGGCTACCTTGGCGCGAATGGGGAGGCACTCGGCCCGCTTCCGGGTTTTGCCGCCGACGCCAAGGCGCTGATCCCGATGTATCGCGGCATGGTGCTCCTGCGCAGCGTCGACAGCAAAGCCGTTGCGCTGCAGCGCACGGGGCGGCTTGGCACTTATGGCGTAGCTCTCGGTCAGGAGGCGGTCGCGATTGGCATGGCCAGCGCCATGCGCCCCGATGATGTGCTGTTCCCGACCTATCGGGACACGGGCGCCCTATTGTGGCGTGGCGTGACGATTGAAGAGCTTCTGACCTATTGGAGTGGCGATGAGCGAGGCAGCAATTTTGCCGTGCCGCAGCAGGATTTTCCGATCTGCGTGACCATCGGCTGCCAGGCGCCACAAGCGGCGGGCGCCGCCTATGCCTTCAAACTCAGGCGGCAGGACCGGGTCGCCGTCTGCTCGTTTGGCGACGGCGGCACGTCGAAGGGCGATATTTACGAGGCCATGAACTTCGCAAGCTTGCATAAGCTGCCCGTGATTTTTGTCATCAACAACAATCAGTGGGCCATTTCCGTACCGCTAAGACTGCAAACTAGCGCAGCAACGCTGGCGCAGAAAGCGATCGCGGCTGGGATGCCAGGGGAACAGGTCGACGGCAATGATGTCATCGCGGTGCGGGCTCGTGTCGAGGCGGCCCTCGCACGGGCTCGCGCAGGCGACGGACCCACGCTCATCGAGGCGATCACCTACCGCCTGGGCGATCATACGACTGCGGACGATGCGCGCCGCTATCGACCCGACGACGAGGTCAAGGCGCGCTGGCAGGAGGAGCCGATTGCCCGCCTGAAGAAATACCTGGTGGCGCAAGGCGTCTGGGCGAAGGCGGACGAGGAAGGGCTGATAGCCGATTGTCAGCAGAAGATCGAAGAGGCGGCGCAACGCTATCTGGCGCTGCCTCCGCAGCCTGCCCACAGCATGTTCGACCATCTCTTTAAAGAGTTACCCGCCACTTATGCGCGCCAGAAAGCCGAGCTTCTGGAGAGCCCAAATGGCTGAGATCACGCTGGTCGAGGCCGTCACCCTGGCGCTGGCCCGAGCGATGGCGGAGGATGAGAACGTCGTCGTTCTCGGCGAAGATGTCGGCGTCAACGGTGGCGTATTCCGGGCTACGGCCGGACTACAGGAGCGCTTTGGCGCCGATCGCGTTCTCGATACGCCGCTCGCCGAGGCGCTGATCGGGGGCCTGTGCGTTGGCATGGCGGCCCAGGGATTGAAGGCCGTCGGCGAAATTCAATTCATGGGGTTCATGTACCCGTGCATCGACCAACTGGTGAACCACGCCTCCAGATTGCGCAACCGCACGCGCGGCCGGATCAGCGTTCCCATGGTCCTGCGCATGCCGACCGGCGCCGGCATTCGCGCGCCGGAACATCATTCCGAGAGCACCGAGGCGATGCTCACCCACATCCCAGGTCTGCGTGTGGTCATTCCGTCGTCGCCGGCGCGAGCCTATGGGCTGCTGCTCGCGGCGATCCGCGATCCTGATCCGGTCGTTTTCCTCGAGCCAACCCGCCTCTACCGATCGATCAAGGAAGACGTGGCCGACGATGGACAGGCGCTGCCGCTGGATACCGCGTTCCGGCTGCGCGAAGGTCGCGACGCGACGATCGTGACATGGGGCGCCGCCATCCGCGAGTCCCTCGCGGCGGCCGATGAGCTGGAGAAGGTTGGCGTCAGCGTGGATGTCATCGATCTGGCGACACTGAAGCCTTACGACGAGGAGACGATTCTCTCTTCAGTGAAGAAAACCGGCCGGTGCGTCATCGTTCATGAGGCAGCGCGCACGGGCGGACTTGGTGGCGAGATCGCCGCTTGCGTGGCCGAACGTGGGCTCTTGAGCCTGCTGGCTCCGATCGAGCGCGTCACCGGCTACGATACGGTGGTGCCGTTGCCCAAACTCGAGCAACATTACATGCCTTCGATCGAGCGCATCGTCGCTGCTGTGCGACGGTCTGTTGCCTTTGGCTGAACACGGAGGAGATGGGAATGGCTGAAACCTTTGTTCTCCCCGACCTTGGTGAGGGCCTCCAGGAAGCTGAAATCGTTGCCTGGCATGTGAGCGAAGGCGACAACGTGATTGCCGACCAGCCGCTGGTATCGGTCGAGACGGACAAGGCCGTCGTCGAGGTTCCCGCGCCACGTAGCGGCCGCATCGCGCGGCTGTGCGCCGCCAAAGGCGACATCGTCAAGGTGGGCGGGGTGCTGATCGAATTTATCGAGGGCGCCTCCGAGGATGCAGGAACCGTGGTCGGCGCCTTGGAACAGACAGCGGCGGCGACTTACCGCAAGGTCGCTTCCCAGCCCGAGTCACCGGGACAAAGGCTTGTCGCTCCGGCGGTTCGGGCCCTGGCGAAGTCGCTCGAAGTTGACCTCGACCACGTCGCAGCGTCTGGCCCAGGCGGCAGCGTCACGACGGCCGATGTGGAACGCGCAGCCCGCAGCATGACCCAGCTTGGGGACGCCACACCATTGCGCGGCATGAGGCGTGCGATGGCGCAGCGCATGAGCCAGGCGCACCGGGAGGTTGTGCCGGCTGGTGTGAACGACGACGCCGACATCGGCGATTGGGGCGTGAGCGAAGACATCTCTGTGCGCCTGATCCGGGCGATCGCCGCCGCCTGCAAGGCCGAACCGGCGCTCAATGCCGTGTACTCAGCCGAGGCCGGCGCGCGCCATCTCGTCGCTCGCATCGATGTCGGCATCGCCGTCGACACAACCGACGGTCTCATCGTCCCGGTCATGCGCAACGTGGGCGAGCGCGATGCCCGCGATCTACGGTCAGGTCTCGACCGGCTGCGCGCAGCTGCGATCTCCCGCGTCATGCCGCCGGAAGAACTCAAGGGCGCCACCATTACGCTTTCGAACTTCGGCATGTTCGGCGGACGTTACGCTCACCTCGTGGTGGTGCCGCCCCAAGTGGCGATCATCGGCGCGGGGCGCACCAGCGATCGGGTCGTGGCAAGATCGGGCGTGCCCGCTGTGCGCCGCGTGCTACCGCTCACGGTCATGTTCGACCACCGCGTCGTGACTGGAGGCGAGGGCGCAAGGTTCATGTCGGCATTGAAGGGCGATCTCGAACGCGCGACTTGAGTTTGGCTCACGGTTTACGCCGCCAGGATGGCTCGCGCCGCTCGAAAAAACACGCAAGCCCTTCGATGGCCTCCGCCGTCTCCCAACGCTGCGCCAGCTGATCGGCGCTCCAGGCGAGCTGATCTCCCTCAGGGTGGCGAGCCAGGTGCTGAAACAAAGCTTTGGCGGCTGAAACTGCGCCTGGTGCGCAGGCCAGAAACGCGGCCACCTCTGCTTCGACGGCAGCGTCAAGTTGGTCGCCCGGTACAACGGTCGAGACCAAGCCAGCCGCCAGTGCGACGGAGGCGTCCATGATCGTGGCGTTGAGCATGAAGCGCCGGGCCTCACGTTCTGCGATGCGCCGCAAGATGAAGGGACCGATGGTTGCAGGGATTAGTCCGAGGCGCACTTCGGTGAGTGCGAACTTGGCGGTATCGGCTGCAATCACGACGTCGCAGACCGCCATGAGGCCAACGCCGCCCCCATAGGCCGGCCCGTGCACGCGCGCGATCAGCGGCTTAGGAAGGCCGTCCAGGGCCCGCAGCATCTGCGCAAGTTCCATGGCCTCCGCCAATCGGGCGGATCGATCCTTGGTGGTTTGTTCCTCCATCCAGCCGAGGTCGGCGCCGGCGCAGAAACTACGGCCATCTCCAGCAAGGACGACAACACGAATCGACGGCTCGGCGCCAAGCGTCTCGGCTGCCTGGCGCAGGTCGCGGATCATCTGCAGATTGATGGCGTTGTGTTTGTCACCGCGCGCCAATGTCAGTCTCGCCACGCCCTGAGGAGAGCTGTCAATTCTGATGGTTTCGAATGTCATCACGCCGAGGCTCCCTTGATCTCAAGCGCATAGTGTTCCGATGCCGCCAGGCGATCGATATCGATGCCGGTTTCGTAACCACGCTGCGCCAGAAAGGCCACCGTCGCGCCCGTTGCGATATTGCCGGGAGCCCCGGGCGCGAAAGGACATCCGCCGAGTCCGGCGATTGATGCATCAAAAATCCGTAAGCCTCGTTCGAGGCTGACGCCGATGTTGGCGAGCGCCCGGCCACCAGTATCGTGGTAGTGGCCGGCCAAAACATGTGCCGGCGCGGCTCGCAGAACCGCCTCCAGCATCCGCGCGACCGAGTCAAGTGTACCCGCCCCGATCGTATCGCCTAGGCTGATTTGATAGCAGCCCATTTCGAGCAGTACGCCGGCGAGCGCCGCGACGGCCTCGGCCGGGGTCGGGCCATCGTAGGGGCAGGCGATGACGCATGAGAGATAGCCACGCACCGGGACCCGATCGGCTGCTGCGGCGGCGGACACGGCTTTGACGCGCTCAAGGCTTTCGGCGATCGTGCAATTGGTGTTGTTGCGAGAGAAACCTTCCGACACCGACACAAACACCGCCACTTCGTCGGCTCCGGCGGCGCGTGCGCGTTCATAGCCCTTGAGATTGGGGACGAGCGCGGCGTAGGCGACGCCGGGCCGGCGCTGGATTGCGGCTAGAACCTGAGCGCCGTCGGCCATTTGCGGAACCCATTGCGGGGAGACGAAACTCGCCGCCTCGATTTTTGTCAGCCCGGTGAGCGAGAGCAAATCGATGAGCTTCACTTTTTGATCAGTACTGATCGGGTTCTTCTGGTTTTGCAGCCCGTCGCGCGGCCCCACTTCGTAGATGTGAACTCTTTCAGCCATGTTTGGCCTCTGGCGCGAGGGGTGGTTCGGCAAAACGCAACAGCTCAATTCCCTCTGTGATCTGATCGCCGGCTTTGACGAAGACCTCCGCCAAGACGCCGTCCCGTGCGGCCAGGATGGCATGCTCGAGTTTCATGGCCTCGATGACGATCAGACGGCTGCCCTTTGCGACCCGCTGACCGGCTTCCGCCATAACAAACTTTACCAGGCCCGTGATGGGGGAAACGACGCGGCTGTTGTCCGGTTCCAGACTTAAGTTGTCAGAAACCTCCGCAGCGGTTGCAAATACCTGGCGCTGTCTGTTGGCGAAGACACTAATCTCTCGGCCTGAGTTTATAACAGTCGCAGCGAAAGCGTGAGTGTTGACTTCAACGTGAAGCTGCTCGCCGGCATGCGATAACACTGCGCATACGAACGTTTTCCCCGACATGGTAAAGTTGAAAGCCCCGGCGCCAAGCGGCGAAACGTGGCCTTCATATATGTGCTGCCGCTGCGTCATGCGGAAATAGCTGCGGCTCTCGCCCCAGGCTCGCCAGCCCAGAAGCGCCGACCACGGATCTGTGTCGGCGGGTCCGTCAAGAAAACCCAGAATGGCGAGCGCTGCAATCGCAACAATGTCATCGGACGGCTCCATCGGCGCGCTCAAGTTTTCGGCCACCGACTCAACAAGCCCGGTATCAACGTGGCCCGAGATCACGTCGGGGTGACCGCACAAGGCCCGCAGGAATGCGACATTGGTCGTGCAGCCCACGGCCCGGCAGTGATCGAGCGCGGCCGCCAATTTCCCCAACGCCGCGTCCCGATCCGGGCCATGCACGATCAGCTTTGCAAGGAGTGGATCGTAGTTGGCCGTGATCTCGTCGCCTTCAACCACGCCGCTGTCGACACGGGCGTCTGTTGGAAAATACAAATGAACCAGCCGCCCGGTCGATGGCAGGAATTGGCGCTCGGCATCCTCGGCGCAGATGCGCGCCTCGAACGCATGGCCGGTGATTGAGAGTTGTTCTTGACGCAGCGGCAGCTTTTCGCCGGCAGCTACGCGCAATTGCCATTCGACAAGATCTAGACCCGTAATTGCTTCCGTAACCGGATGCTCAACCTGGAGCCTGGTATTCATTTCAAGAAAGTAGATTTTTTTGGCATCGAG
>JAYUAJ010000036.1:0-6103 GCA_043741375.1 Hyphomicrobiaceae bacterium
GAGGGCTTGATGCGGGTCAGGCTGTCGGCGATGAAACCCATGGGGCGAAACCTTTGCTGTGCTAGACTTTATCGCGCCGCAACCTAGTGCCCGCCAGCCCTCATCGCAAGGCCGTTGGCGGGCTTGAGATTGGAACAATGGACTGGTCCGACGAAGGCATCGTGCTCTCGGTGCGCCCGCATGGTGAGACCGCAGCTGTGGCGGAGCTGTTGACGCGCTTGCACGGCCGGCATTTGGGTCTGGTGCATGGCGGGCGGTCGCGCCTGAAGCGCCCGCTGTTGCAGCCGGGTAACCTTCTCACCGCCAGGTGGCGCGCGCGCATGTCCGAGCAGTTGGGCTCGTTCGAGATCGAGATGAGGGAGCCCTATGCGGCCAGGGTATTCGATAGCAGTCTCGGCTTGGCCGGTCTGGAATGCCTGACCACCCTCGCCCGTTTGTTACCGGAGCGCGACCCGCATCCAAATCTGTTCGAGGTAACCTTGTTCGTGCTCGGCTACCTGGAGGACGACGACATATGGCCCGCGCTCTATGCGCGTTGGGAGCTGGCGCTGCTGGGAGAGCTGGGGTTTGGACTCGATCTCTCCACGTGCGCGATTACGGGTGGCACTGATGATCTGGCCTATGTGTCGCCGCGTACAGGGCGGGCGGTGTCGTTCACCGCTGGCGAGCCCTATCGGGACAAATTATTGCGGCTACCGGCTCTGTTTAAAGCGGGCGGCGTCAAGGGCGCCAACCGGGTTGAAGTCGGTGATGCCTTGAAGCTAACGACCCACTTTCTCACCCGCGACGTGCTGGAGCCGCGCGGCATTAACTTGCCCGCAGCTCGGGCGCGATTGTTGGCGCTGTGATTGTGGCGCTCCAGCCAAAATGCGTGGTATAGCAACGATATCGGGTTTCTGGTTTCAAAGTTGTGGGTGGTGCGATGAGTTCGCTCGTTCTGGCTTTTCTCGGGTTGGTGACTGCGTATCTGTTGTACCATGGCGTTCAGTCCTGGAACGCCAAGCAACCACTGCGTGGTGTCTTGGCCGTCCTGTCGTCAGCCCTCTTGGCGTTGACCTGGTCGTATCTCACGCCTCGGCTGAACATTGACCCAGCTGAACTTGAGCGGCTGAGACCTCAGCTGGTCAAGCTCGAGGCTGCGGTTCAAACCGGTTCCGAGAGCGCGGCCGGTCTGAAGGATCAGCTGGACGCTCAAGGCAAGATCAGCGAAGCGTTGGCCAAGGATAAGGCCGCCGTCGAGGCGTCATCGGCGCAACTGAAGACGGAGGCTGAGACGCTCCACAGCGACGTGCTGGCCCTGAATGGCCGTGTCGATGACATAACCAAGGCCAAGCTGGCACTAGAAGCCTCCTCCGCCGCGCTGACGTCTGAACTGACGACGGCGACATCGCAGCGCGAGACGGTGCAAGCCGAACTCGATGCCCTGAAAGCCAAACCAAGCGCCGAGGCGGTCATCGCGCCATTGCAAGCCGGGCTTGCCGCAGCCAAGGCCGAAGGTGATGGATTGCGGGCCAGGATCGGAGCGCTTTCGGAAGCTAAATCGTACCTGTCATCCTCGTTCGCCGCGCGGACTGCCGAAGCGAATGCGGCCAAGAATGAGCGCGACGGACTGCGGGCGCGGATAGAAGCCCTATCGCAGGCCAAGGACTACCTGTCGTCGTCGGCAGCCACGCTGACGCATGAGGCCAATACGGCAAAGATCGAACGCGATGGACTGCAAGGCAGGATCGATGCGCTCTCGCAGGCCAAGTCCTATCTGTCGTCGTCATCGGCCGCGTTGACCGAGGAGGTCAATGCGGCCAAGCGCGACAGCTCGGACCTGCGAGCGCAACTGGATTCCCTCGCCAAGTCGAAGGCGGAGTTGGAAGGCTCGTCTATCGCGGCAAAGGCCGACACCGCCGCAGCCAAGCAGGATAGCGAGGGCTTGCGTGCCCGCATCAGCGCGCTGACCCAGGCCAGGGATGACCTGTCGTCGTCGCTCGCCGCACTGACAACCGATGCAAATACCGCCAAACGCGGACGCGATGACCTGGCCAGCCAGCTCGACCAAGTCGCGACCGAGAAACAGGCGGCGAACTCCCAGGTTGCAACGCTCACGACCGAAGTTGCTGCCGCCAAACGCGAACGCGATGATCTGGCCGGTCGGCTCGACAAAGCCGCGACCGAGAAACAGGCGGCGGACTCCCAGGTTGCAACGCTCACGACTGAAGTTACTGCCGCCAAACGCGAACGCGATGATCTGGCCGGTGGGCTCGACAAAGCCGTGACCGAGAAACAGGCGGCGAACTCTCTGGTTGCAACGCTGACAACCGAAGTCACCGGCGCCAAACGCGGACGGGATGACCTGGCCGGCCAGCTCGACCAAGCCAAGGCCGAGAAACAGGCGGCGAACGCCTTAGTGACCACGCTGACAACCGAAGTCACCGGCGCCAAACGTGAGCGGGATGATCTGGCGGCTAAGCTCGACAAAGCCGTCGCAGGCGGACAGGCAGCCAACTCCTCGATTGCCGCGCTAAAGAGTGAGGCCGATCGCAATAAACAGGATCGGATGGTCCTGCGGGGTCAAGTTGAAGACCTGAGCCGGGCCAAGACGGAGGCGGCCACTTCGCTGGAGCTGCTGAAAACCCAATTGGCCGCAGCCGACGCCCAAAGCACCGACCTGACGGGTCAGCTCGGCAAAGCGAAGATGGCGGCAGACACGTCTATCGGTCCACTGCAGGCCGACTTGGATGCCTCTAACGGCCAACGCCAAATCCTACAGGCGCAACTCGAACAGTTGACCGCCGAGAATTCGGTTGTTGAGGGTTCGTTGACGATGATGCGTACTCAGCTGGTCCAGGCCAACGCGCATCGTCTGGCTCTACTGGCTCAGCTCAGGGTTCCCGATCTGCCGCCGGCGCCTCCGGTATCTCCACTCGCGGACCTCAAGACGGCATTTGAAAAGCCGGTCTCGACATCGCACTACAACGTCAGCCTCTATCCCGATACCGAACTGGTAAAGGGCAAGAAGGGCCGCTACTACCTCGTCGATATCAAGAATGCTGCCAATGGGGCCGGCTATCGGTTCGGCGGCGGCAGTTATGTCATCGAGCGCAATCTGCCAGAGTTCAAGGAGTCCATGGACGCTCTGGTCAAGGATCTCTTGGGCAAGTTGGATGGCAAGGCGGACTATCAGCTGATGGTGCGTGGCCGGGCGGATGCTTCGCCCTGGCGCGGCAGGTTCAATCCGGAACACGTCTACGACACGATCAAATTCCTGCCGGCGTCGGGTGACGCCAAGTATGACGGCGTCCTGACCGAAGAAAAGCTCGACGCAGGCAAACTGGGCAATGAGAACTTACCCAACCTCAGAGGCGCGTTCCTCAGCGAGTTGGTTGGGCAGGCCTATCCGTCCAAGCCGCCTGTAATCCTGCAGGGTATCGTCTCGGAGCAGCATGACGAAAACGTACGCGGCGCCGAATTGATCCTGTATGTGGGTTGGTGAATCGCCCCTAACACGACCGATGGTGGCGTTCCCGCCAGGCCTCGAACATTAGCACCGGCCAAAGGGCGTATTGCCAGTTTCGCCGGCCAGACAGGTGTTCTGTCCAGCGCTGACGGATCGGAGCGGGGGCGAACAGTCCGCCCTCGCGCAGACGTCGCTCCGATAACAGATCGTCGGCCCACTCCCTTAACGGCCCGCGCAGCCAGACGTCGATGGGCACGGCAAAACCCATCTTCGGGCGTTCGACAAACGGCTGCGGCACATGGCGATAGAGCAGCTGGCGCAGCAGCCATTTGCTCTCGCGCCCGCGCAACTTCATGTGCCCCGGCAGCGACCAGGCGAACCGCAAAACGCGGATGTCCAGCAGCGGAGCGCGCGCCTCCAGCGACGCCGCCATGCTGGCGCGGTCGACCTTGGCGAGAATGTCGTCGGGCAGGTAGGTCAGCGTATCGCGATACTGCATGCGGGCGACGAATTCGGGCATCAGATCGGCGATGGCCGGATCGTTGGCCGCCGTCACTGGCTCGCGAGCGCCGGGCAAGATTTCCTCCACCTCGTGCCATTGGCTGAGCAGGCGATGATAGAACGCATCGCCATCGAGGCCGGCTACTGCAGCAAGCTTGTGCAGCTTGTCGCCGGTCTGGCGCGGCCGCAGGCTGGCGGGAACGCCAGATGCAAGCGTGTCCCAGGCGCCCGGCGAAAGGCCCGTCAGACCGCGTCCCAATGCAGCTCTTAGGCCACCCGGTATGCGGGCCGCATAGCGTTCGAAGCGTTGGGCCTGCAGGTAGCGATTGTAGCCGGCAAAGACTTCGTCACCGCCATCGCCCGAGAGCGCGACAGTGACGTGCAGGCGCGCCATCTGCGAGACCAGGAACATCGGGATTTGGGACGCGTCTGCGAACGGTTCGTCATAAATATCCGGCAGCTTCGGGATGACGGAGAGCGCCTGGCCGGCGGTGACGTAAAGCTCGGTATGCTCGGTACCAAGATGCGCGGCGACCGCCTTGGCGTGGGCGGCCTCGTTATAGCCCGCTTCATGGAAGCCGATGCTGAAGGTCTTCACCGGACGGCTTGAGGCGCGCTGCATCAACGCCACGACCGCCGAGGAATCGTAGCCTCCGGACAAAAACGCGCCGAGCGGCACGTCGGAAACCATGCGTTCCCGCACGGCCTGGCCGAGAACCTCGTCAAGCCGATCGATCGCTTCAGCATCCGAACCAGCAAAGGGCTCGGCAACGCCCTGAGCGACAATGTCGGCCAACGTCCAGTGCGCCGTCAGCGTTGGTTCGCCGAGCGAGTGCAGTGTGAGCGTGTGGCCCGGCGGCAGCTGGCGAACGCCGCAGTATACCGTGTGCGGGTTGGGATAGCAGCCGTAGCGCAAATAGAGCGCGAGGGCGTCGCGATCGATCTCACCTTTGAACGCGGGATGGGTTCGCAGCGCGCGCAGCTCCGATCCGAACACCAGTGTTTGACCGAACAAGCCCCAATAGAGCGGCTTCTTGCCGAGCGGATCACGAACGAGTTGCAACGTGCGCGTCTCGCGGTCCCACAACGCGATCGCGAACATTCCGACTATGCGCTTGAGTGTCGGCTCCAGACCCCAGCCCTCGATCGCGGCCAGCATCACCTCGGTGTCGGAATGGCCGCGCCAGCCACCAGGTGGCGACAGGTCTGCGCGCAAGGCCGGAGCGTTGTAGATTTCGCCATTGTAGCACACAACATAACGTCCGCTGGCCGAGCGCATCGGCTGCGCGCCTGCGGCTGAGACATCGATGATGGCGAGCCGCCGGAAACCCAGATGAAGCCCTGCGGCAGCATCGCTCCAGACGCCACCGTCATCTGGCCCGCGATGGCGCAGGCTGTCGGCCATGCGTTCGACGAGCGCAGCCGCAGCCTCGGCATTGCCCGGCTCGCCCCGCGTCCAAAATCCAGTGATTCCGCACATGGCGGCCAGTCTACCTCAAAATGCCGGAGCGTCGATTGCGGTCGCGCCGGTCCCTGCGGTGCGAAATTCCGCCGCCCGGCCACGCAGCGCATGCGGCACCCCTTGGCCGGCCAGCAGCGAACGGTAGAGCTGTTCGTAAGAATCGAGACATGCCGTGAGGCTGAAGTGGGTTTGCGCTCGCTGCCGGGCCCGCGCGCCAATGGCCTGCGCCAGTGGGCCATCCGTCGCGAGGCGCGCGATGGCCTCGCCAAGCCGTTCCGGATTGCGAGCAGGCACAACCCATCCAGTCAGCCCGTGCTGCACCGCTTCGGCGTTACCGCCGACGTTGGTGACGACCATCGGCAAACCGGCCGCCATACTTTCGATCACCGCATTGGAAAACCCCTCCTGATGCGACGCCAGCACACCGATGTCGGACGCGCGCAACAGATCGGCGACATCGCGCCGCTGGCCAAGCCAGAGGATGTTGCGCTCCAGTCCCAGCTGTTTTGCCTGAACTTGCAACTCGCCTGAGGCTCCGCCGTCGCGGCCGATGGCCAGCAAATGCCATGGCTTTGGCAGTCGATCCTGGATCGTCGCCAAGCCTGACAAAAGGTCACCGTGACCCTTATAGGGCAGAAGGTTGGCGAGGGTGGCGATGACCGTGGCGTCAGGCTGGAGGCCCAACGACGCGC
>JAYUAJ010000037.1:0-6103 GCA_043741375.1 Hyphomicrobiaceae bacterium
TAAAACTATGGCGTCTCAACTTCGCTGGCTCAGGAGCTCGGCAAAGAACGCCCGGTACTGCTTGGCGATGGTCGGCCAAGCGAAGCGTTCGGAGGCATAGGCGGCCGCTTCAGTGCGCGAGGCGGCCGGTTTACCCAGCGCCCTCGTCATGGCCGCCACTAGCTCGCTCTGCGAATTGGCATCGGCCAGTTCCGCGCGCCCATCGAATATCCACCGCGTCAAATCTTCGTCGTGAGCGGCGACTGGCAGCCCGCTGGCCATCGCCTCGACATAGATGTTGCCGAACGATTCTCCGATCGTGGGATGCAGCAAGATGTTGGCACTGCGGTAAAGATCGCCCATTTGGTGCTGCGGGAATGTCTTGCGAACGTACCGTCCCGGCATGAGCTCGTTGCCCAATGCGTCCAGTTGATCGCGCAGCGGACCGTCACCGGCAACGACGAAGTTCACGTCGCCTAGTTCCGCCACTGCTTTCAGGCCCTCGATGACCCGCTTGTTCGCATCGGCCGCTGCCACCATGAGCACGATCGGTCCGCCGGCTGGCAATCCCAGCGCGGCACGATTGGAAGGGCCGGGGTGAAAACGCGCCGGGTCGATGCCGTTGGGGATCAACACCGCGTTCCAGCGCTCGCGATTGCGATTCCAATAGCGCGGGTTGGTGCATATAAGGCCATCGCAGGAAAAGAAACGATACTCGCGCTTTCGTTCGACCGCCGGCCAGTCACCATTCTGGGTGACGAAGACATGCAACGGCCTGCCCTTGACGCTGCCGCGCGCGCGTAGCGCCCAGTTCGTATAGGGATAGCCGCAAGTTACCGTGACGTCAGCGTTGCGGCTGGCGCCAGACACCAGCAGGCGCGCAGCGAAGGTGAATTCCTCATACATCATTTCGTTGCGGAAAAGCGGCATCGAGGGCCATTTCTCGAATGTCTCGCGGCCGATTACTGAGACATGCTCAAACCGGTACGAGCGGTCGGCACGCGGCTCGCCCGAGCCAATCATGCTGACCTGATCGCCGGGATGTCCAGCAAGTTGCTCGGCGACGGACTCGAAGGCGACTTCGGCGCCGCGCCGCACGCGATGCAAACCGGCAAGAGCGAATTGGATATGCACATCACCCCCTAACGCCGATCACAGACCCGATCCGATTGGCCGGATGGGTCCGCCACGATCAAGGCCATCGGTGTCGTTTTTATTGCACCACTTACGAATCGCTTGTGCACCAGCGCCGCGATGTCGGCAATCGCTTGATTGCCGACAGGGTTGACAAGCGCCTGAGTTGACGCGTGATAACCAATCTGGAGCGAGAGGCGTGCGCCCGGTCCAAGAGTTGCTTAGGTAGTCCGTTATCGTCGCAAGGCCGCTGGCAGACGGCCGGGGTCTTCACCAGCGTTTGGAGTATCTGCACTATGGGCGAGATGAAAGTCCCTGGCGAGGCGGCGTTGCACATTCCCGACGAATGGCGAAGTCTGACCGGGTCCGCGATCAACTTCGCCGGACTTGGTTGGTTGTTGCCGGCCCTGCGGCGTTGGAAATGGATCGCGGCGACAACCGCTGTGGGACTCCTCGCGGGATACGCGATTACCCTCCTCCAGGGGCGATCCTACGAAGCGGTTGCACAACTGGAAATCGAAACCACCGAGAAGCGCGTCGTCCGCGTCGACAGCGTCACCAACGATGTCAGCCCGGACAAGTCCATCGTCGATGGCCAGATCGAGCTGATGCGATCGGCGTCGCTGGCGCGCTACCTCATCCGGACGCTTGGACTCTACGGCGTCAAGGCCGAGCCGGCGGTCAGTCCAGCAGCCGATCCCCAACTTGGCGTTCCGGACGAACTGGTCGAAACCTTTCTGAACAGCCTGGTCGTGGAACGGGTTGGCTCCACGTTCCTGGTTGACGTGAAATTCAGCAATGGCGATCCAAAAGTCGCAGCACAAGTCGCCAACGCAATTGGCAATACCTACATGCAGCGTAAACAGCAGGCGCGCGTTTCGGCGACGCGCCAGGCCAATCAGTGGCTCGCGGCACAGATCCAGACGATGCGCAGCAAAGTCCAGAGTGCCGAGGAAAAAGTGCTGCAGTACCGGATGGATCATGACCTGATCCAGGTCGGCCTGCAGACCTTGAGCGAGTTCGAACTCGGCCAGCTCAGCACCAATCTAAGCACCGCGCGCGGTAGCGTCCTAAAGCTTTCGGCCCGCCAGAAGCAGGTGGAGCAGATCGGCACTGATAAGGCGTCGCTGCGGGCGCTCAGCTTTGTCTCCGAATCCAAACAGATTTCCGATTTGGAGCACGCGGCCGCTGATTTGCGCAGTAAGGCGGCTGATCTCAAGACTCGGTTTGGCGCAAACCATCCAGACGTTGAGAATGCCCAAACCCAACTGGCGTCGCTTGAAGGACGTATCGACGAGGAAGTCCAGCGTGTGGTCGCGGGGCTTAAACAGTCACTCGCCATCGCGACCCAAGAGGTCCAGCTGTTGACGGTTGAATTCGATAAGCTCAAGGGCGACCTGACGCGCAAGAACCTGGACACGCTGGAACTCGGCGAGCTCGAGCGCGACCGCGAGTCGACCAAGAGCCTCTATGTGAACTTCCTGACCCGGCTGAAGGAGACCCAAGCGCAAGAAACGCTCCCCGGTGAAAATGCGATTGTGGTCTCCGAGGCCTTCGCGCCGTCAAAGCCCACGTCGTCGCGGCGCCTCCTGATTTTGCTGGTTACCACGGTTCTCGGCACACTATTGGGCTACCTGACATCGTTGATCCGCGATCTACGCACTGCAGGGGCCTTCGCGCGCTGGAAGTCAACGATCGGAACAGCGTTGACAGCGCCATCTCCCGCTAGCGAGCCTCGGGGTTCGTCCAGCCACCCGGCGATGTCCAAATAGCGTTAGCATGTCAGCCGCGACGTCATAGCTCCTCCATCAACCCGCGCGCCAGTACGTTGTGACGGGCCAGGGTTTCCCGCAGATCAATGGTGGCAATCCGTCCTTCGCGCACCACGGCCTTGCCGTTCACCACGGTATAGGCCGCCCTGTGCGGGGCAGAGAAAACGAGCCCGGCGACAGCATCCCATTGCGTGCCAGCCATGGCGACGGCGCCTAGCGGGTAGGCTGCGAAGTCCGCTGTGAAGCCGGGCGTAAGCTGGCCGATCTCGCCGCCGCGCCCAAGCACGGCCGCACCACCGCGCGTCGCGATCTGCAAGGCCGCGCGCGCCGTCAACGCGGCCGGGTTGCCGCCCTGTCGCTGCGCCAGCATGGCCATGCGCGCCTCCAGCAGTAGATCGCCGCAATCGTTGGAGGCCGAGCCGTCGACGCCAAGGCCGATCTTCACGCCGCGATCGAGCATTTTGCGCACCGGAGCGATGCCGGACCCAAGCCGCATGTTCGAGGTCGGGCAATGGGCGATGCCGGTCCCTGTCCGTGCAAAGAGCGAAATCTCCGCATCGTCCAAGACGCAGCAATGAGCGTGCCAGACGTGCGCGCCGGTCCAGCCGCACTCCTCAGCATACTGCCCAGGCCGCATGCCGAATTTTTGTTGGGAGTAGGCGATATCCTCGGCATTCTCGGCCAGGTGCGTGTGCAGGCCGACTTTGTGTCGGGCCGCCAGGGCCGCGGTATCGCGCATGAGTTCGCGGGACACTGAGAAGGGCGAGCACGGAGCCAGCGCGATGCGCAGCATCGAGAGCGGAGCCGGATCATGATAGGCCGCTATGACGCGCTCGCAGTCCTTGAGAATCGCGTCCGGCTTCTCAACGATTGAGTCGGGTGGCAGGCCGCCGAGGCTTTCTCCGATGCTCATCGATCCGCGCGTGGCCGTGAA
Organism: Hyphomicrobiaceae bacterium; assembly: GCA_043741375.1. GTDB lineage: Bacteria > Pseudomonadota > Alphaproteobacteria > Rhizobiales > Hyphomicrobiaceae > JANYHF01. The sequence goes on from JAYUAJ010000037.1 coordinate 3,820, forward strand.
CCTCATGCCCAGGTCGCGCGCGGCAGATATCTCATCGTCCAGCCGCGCCCCGTTCGGGAACATGTAGAGATGATCAGACGCGGTGGTACAGCCAGACAGCGCCAGCTCCGCCAGCCCCACCAGCGCCGAGACGCGGATGTGCTCCGGCCCCATGCGCGCCCAGATCGGATAGAGCGATTTCAGCCAACCGAACAGCAGTTCGTTCTGACCAGCCGGGACCACGCGGGTGAGGTTCTGGTAGAGATGATGATGCGTGTTGATCAGGCCGGGGATGACGACATGATCCTTCAAATCGATGATTTCGTCGGCGGTCTGCGGCAGGATGTCCGATGCCCCGACAAGCTCGATACGCCCGTCTCGCGCGAAAAGGCCGGCGTCGCGCAGTTCGCGGCCTGCGTCGTCCATGGTGACGAGGATGGCAGCATTTCGGACAAGCAGCGTCGGCATGGCGGTCCTTCCGTCAGCTATCCCCGCTCCCGCTCTCGGCCGTCATGGCGCGTGCGAAGATCTCATCATCGCTGATCCAGGTATCGCGGTCGCGGATGACGGCCTGGACCGGTAGGGTTGCCGTCAGCGGTTTGGCCCCAGGCAACTTCTTCACTGCTGTACCGACAGCCATGAACTCGATCAGGCTGCCGTACTCGTGGATGTGGGTCTTTATGCCCATCACATCGTCGGCGCCGATGGCGGCGGCTTCGTTCTTGATGAGGCCGATGGCGTGCTCGCGCGCATCGTAGATCAAGCTGGTGAGGTCACTGATCTCGCCGCGCGTCAGGCTCTTGAACATGGCCTTCAGGCCGCCGATAACTCCGAGTGCATAGACCGCCGTTCCGAGCACCAGTTTCTGCGGCATGTAACCCAGGCTTGCCAGGTTCCACATTTCTTCGCAGGTGAGATCAGAGGTCACCGGCTCGACGTCCGAATTGCCCGGCAGGCCCGGGTGTGAGGCGGCGGTGCCAACCATCAGCATTTCGTGCGCCGCGCCGAACGGCATGATGCGGGTCTGTATGCCGAGCACGGCATTTGCGCCTGCCGCCCGCGCCTCTTGTGCAATCCGCCGCAGGGCCATATGCCGGGTGGCGTTGAAAATATCGCTGTATTCCTTCACCTCGCCGCGCGCCAGCGTGCGTAGCGCCCCGAACACGCCGCCGGTTATGCCGATGGAATAGCAGACATTGCCAATGACGAAGCGTTTGGGCGTATACCCGCAATCAAGCAGGCAGTAGAGTTCCTGCCCGTTGCTCGAGGTCGAGTACGGCACCGTCCCCGCGGGCGGCTTTCCGAACGGACCACCTTTGTCGTGCACGCACGATCCGACCGATAGAAATTCCAAATTGCCCTGCATACCGCGCAATTCGCTGGTCATGCCCGTAATGCCCGAGGCGCCGTGCTTCTGGGCCTCGGCCACAAGCCGCTTTTCGCTCTCGTGGCGGCCTTCGCTGACCAGCTGCGTCACCTGCGTGATCTCGCCGCCGAAAGCATTTTGGAAGCCGGCCCCGATTGAGCCGATGATACCCAGCGAATGCACCGAATTGCCGATGATGAGTTCACCGGGCGCGAGATTTTTCAGATCCAGGCAGAACATCTCATTGCCAGATAGGCCGGTCATGACGGTCATTTTGGGCTCCTTGCATCAGCTTGGACGGCTGTGAACGCTAGTGACCCGCCGCACCAGCGTCAACGCAGCTTGACAGGCAACAGTGGCGGGGATATTAAACCGATCAATTAATTAACCGTTCGGCATAATACGGTCATGGACCCCGACCCCCTCTCAGCCGCGCTCAGCGCCCTCGCCGACCCGACGCGGCGGGCCATTCTCGCCCGGCTGGCCAAGGGGCAGGCGTCGGTGAACGAACTGGCCGAGCCCTTCGCCATGTCGCTGCCGGCGGTTTCCAAGCATCTGAAAGTGCTGGAAAAAGCCGGCCTGATCGAGCGCAGCCGCGATGCGCAATGGCGCCCCTGCAAGCTCAGGGCCGACCCTCTGAAAGAGGTCGCCGCCTGGGTGGCTGACTACAAACAGTTCTTCGAAGAGAGCCTCGATCGGCTCGACGACTATCTGCAAACTATTGAACCTAAGGACAAACCCGAGAGAGGACGCAAGCATGCCCGCAAAGACCCCCGCAAAGAAAAATGACGCGGCCGAACGCGCCGCTCGCTCCATGATCATCACCCGGGTGCTTTCGGCGCCGCCCGAAAAAGCGTTCGAGGCCTGGACCAAACCGGAGGCCCTGGCGCGCTGGTTCGGGCCCAACGGTTTTTCCATTACGACGCATATCCACGACTT
>JAYUAJ010000038.1:0-13902 GCA_043741375.1 Hyphomicrobiaceae bacterium
GGTCAGCGTCGGCCCCAATCATGTTGACCATCGCCAAGGACGCCACCAAACCTGCGCCAGGGCACGGGCGCATGGACCTCGCGGGCGTCGGCGACGTGATGGGCGGCGGAGCCGACGTTCGATTGGTGATGCAGACGCACGACGCGGGAAAAATCGTGCAGGTGTCCAAGCTTACCGCCAAGGTGACGCGGCTCAACCCACCGGCCGCGGTGGCCTTCAACGACTCGGTCGATCCGCTAGCGCAACCGGGGTTCGGCGCCGCCCGGCCCGATACGTTTCAGGTAAACATCCGCAGCGAGAGCGACGGCAGCGCCAGCTACATCCGCGACGCCGCCAATGCCGACAGCGCAAGCTACCCTGATCTGCTGCCGAGCAGTCTAGTCTATCAGTTCGGCGGCGCGGACAAGCCGCAGCAGACGCTGGACCTGAAACTGCGCCTGCTGACGGCGGGCATTTATGAAGTCCGGTTTGTCGCCACAACAGTCTCGGAGGGGCATGAGAATGTGGTTGAATCGGAACCTATCCGGATCGGTCGCAAGTAGCATCGGCGCGGCCATTGTTCTCTTCTGGGCGAGCCTCGCCAGCGCCGAACCCTGTCCGGTGACGCTGGCTGAGATGGTCGGGACGGAGGTGGTCGCCAAACTCGCCGGCAAAGTTGACGCGGGCATGCCCGAACTGGCCAAGGGCGCAAGCCTGGCTCCGACGCCGGAAGAGGTGGTCGCGACGGCGCAGGAGACCATTCCGAACATCGTGCGCGGCCTCTGGCTCGATCCAACCAACCCCTATCCTGTCATGATGGCGGACGCCTATGCCGGTGAGAACATCACCTCAAACTCGCCCGACGTCTTCGCCATTCCGGGCGGGCCGCGCGTCGTCTGCCATCTGCTGCCGTCGGTCGCGGTGTTTCTGTCGGACGGCTCGAACTTCCACTATGCCGTGATCGGGGCCGTCGACTATCAGGCCGAGACCGTCACGCTCGCCGATCCTTGGGCCAAGGTGTCGTTCCTGCGAAAAGGTTTCAACCAGGCCGAGGTCGTTGGCGAGGTGTTGGCCGCCCCGGATGGAACGCCCCGTATGCGCCTGAGTTTCGCCGATTTCGCAAAAGTGTTCCGTGGCGAGATAGACTCTACTGCCAACGCCGGCGGCTTTTCCCCGGTTCTCACGTTCGATGCGCTGGCTCGCATCTATCCCGAGATCGCCGACAGCGAGGCGTTCCTGTTCTGGCGCTACTCCAGGCTGATTTCGCAGCTCGATCCCACGCATGGCGTCGACGTGCTGGCCGAGCTTGGGCAGCGGCCGGACCTTGAGGCAAAACCGTCGCTGCGGCTGCTCGCTGACGCTGCGGGCATGATGCAGGCGATACGGAGCAATTACGGCGTCCTGATCAACGTCGTGAACAAGACCATCATCTCTCCGGAGGACGAGCCCGATACGCCAAAACGCGCAGAGCTGATCGAGCAAGTGCGCGACAGCATCAAGGACTATCTTCCCGCGCTCGCCGACGCCTTTCCCAGCGTGCTGATGCTGCGCTTGATCGAGAGCGCGCGCGAAAGCGACGATCTGGAGCTGCGCCAGCTGGCGGCCGAAGTGTTTCTGGCCAGGCACCCCGACGATCTGGACTTGATGATCATCAAGGCTCAGACATTGCTCGAGGTCGGCGACGATGCCGGCGCACTGGCTCAGCTGGACGCGGCGCGCGGACGCTGGAAGGCGCTGATCACGCAGGTGGTCGCAACTTCAGCCGGGGCCGATCCAGTGGCATGGTTCGAGGCCACGAAGTTGCGCCTGGTGACGTTTAACCTCATGCACTGGCGGCGCGCCCGCATCGAGCTTTTGTCCGCGATAACGAAGGCGGGACCAGGCAAGCCGTCGAACCTCGTGGCGACGTTGGATGCGGTGGCAAACACCTATGATCCCATGCGTTCGCACGGGTTGGCCTTCGATTTTCCTGGCCTGATGCTGTGGCTGGCGTGGCGCAACGGCGACGTCGCAGCCGAGCGGGGCTTGATCACTAACGCCATCGACACTGTGCCCGAGGGTGCAACACGCAATGCGATTGCGCTGGCGCTATTGGAGCATGCCCGCTTCCGGCATGGGCTCAAAGATATGCTGGCCGGCGACTGGTCCACGGTGCGTGCGTCGTTCCTCAAGCCGATGCTGTGCGCCAGGTTCGCCGAGCTGCCAAAGATTCAGCTGATCACAGACGACGCGTTTGTGGCGCGCCGCGGTGATTTGGCGGAGTTCTGCCAGTAGGATAAGGCCTAGGTACGGACCGTCAAGACGTGCGTCAGGCGTTCAATCGAACGCCCCGCTCCTACTTACACCGCACCAGCTTCTGCCCGCCCGGCGAGTCCCAGCCCAAGTCCATCGCGTCGCCGGTGACTTTCATCATCAGCGAGTGGCGCTGCTTGTCGCCTTCCACGCTGCAGGTCGCGTTGGCGGTCCAGAGGCCGGCGTTGGTCTTGACGCCCCAGAGTTTGCAGTGCGTCTCGAATTGATCGTAGGTCTTGGGCCCGAAAACGTTGGGGCCCCTGATGGTGCTCTCGGGCTCCTTGCAGGCCGCTGCCGTGGCCGCCCAGGTCCCAACGAAATCCAGCACCGCGGGCAGCGGCTCCTCGGGCTTGGCCTTTTTGGCCGATTTGCTATCAGCTGCCGACGCCGCCATTGACAGCGCGACAGCGCCGACAACGACAGCCCAGCCAAACCGCCCAGCAATAGTGCGAAGTCCAACCATCACTCAGCCCTCCCAAATGTCCTTGGGAAGGATCGATAGATCATTCCGGCCTTTGCCTCAACTGCCGCGCCGCGCGTCCCGTCCGCCGCGACGGCCGCTGCTGGCGGCGGGAGCGCCAAGCGGGGCGGCCGCGCCAGGGGCGGGCTCCACACGGTCGCGGTTCTTCATGATCCATTCGGCGCAATGGGCGTCCGTGCCCATCAGCACGTTGGCCGCGCGCACCGCCTCCATCTCCTGCGGGCGGATCGGGTTCATGATGGCGCTGGTCATGCCAGAGGCGATCGCCATCGGCAGAAACGAAGCGTTGATTCCGTGCCGGTGCGGCAGGCCGAATGAGATGTTGGAGGCGCCGCAGGAGGTGTTCACTTTCAGCTCCTCGCGCAGGCGGCGCACGAGGCGGAACACCTGCCGCCCGGCCGTGCCCATGGCGCCGATCGGCATCACCAGCGGGTCGACCACGATGTCATGGGCCGGAATGCCATAGTCGGCGGCGCGCTGCACGATCTTCTTGGCCACTTCAAAACGAACGTCCGGGTCTTCGGAAATTCCGGTCTCGTCGTTGGAAATGGCGATCACTGGCACATTGTACTTTTTGATCAGGGGGAGGATGACTTCCAGCCGCTCCTCTTCGCCGGTCACCGAATTGACCAGCGGCCGGCCCTTCACCACTTCCAGCCCCGCCTTCAACGCGGCGGGCACCGAACTATCGATGCAGAGCGGGCAATCGACCAGCGACTGCACCAGTTCGATGGTGGCGCGCAACAGCGCGGGCTCGGTCTCGTTCGGATTGACGGCCGTCACACCGGCATTGACGTCCAGCACCAACGCGCCGGCCGCCACCTGCTCAAGCGCATCCCTCATCACCGTCTCGAAATTGCCCGCGACCATCTCGGCGGCCAGTTTCTTGCGCCCCGTGGGATTGATGCGCTCGCCGATGACGCAGAACGGCTGGTCGAAGCCCATGATCACGGTCTTGGTGGCGGACTGCAGAATGGTCTGTGTCATGGCTACTTTCCTGGCGCGCAGCGATCATGTTGCGTTGCGGCATAAATCCGTGTTTCGTCAAGCGATTGTTCTGAACTGGCAAAAAACGCCGAGGACCGCATGCCCAATCGCGACATTTCGGTGAGCTTCGAGTTCTTCCCGCCGCGCACCGAGAAGGCCCGCGTGACCCTCGGCGAGACTGCGGACCGGCTGGCCAAGCTCGGTCCCGCTTTCATGACCGTGACCTACGGAGCGGGCGGCACCACCACTGATCCGACGCTGCATGCAGTGCTGGACATCCAGGGCCGGACCGGCGTGCCGACGGCCTCGCATCTCACCTATGTCTCGACGCCGATCTACCAGGTCGCGACCTACGCAGAGAGCCTGAAGGCGGCCGGGGTCGGTCATGTCGTCGCTCTGCGTGGCGATCCGCCTCCCGGCAAACCGGGCGACCGCCACGGCGGGGCGGGGTTCTACCATTCTACGCCCGCCTTCGTCGCCAGCCTCAACAAAGTTTGGGGGTTCGACATTTCGGTGTCCGCCTACCCGGAAAAACATCCCGACACGCCCAGCGCCGAGGGCGACATCGAGATGTTGGCGCGTAAGCAGGACGCGGGCGCAAAACGCGCGATCACACAATTCTTTTTCGACAACGACATCTTCTTCCGCTTCCGCGACGAGGCGGACGAGGAAGGCGTGACCATCCCGGTCGTGCCCGGCGTGCTGCCGATCATGGATTTCGCCAAGATGACGGGGTTTGCGGCACGCTGCGGTGCAAGTGTGCCGGGGTGGCTAACCGAGCGGTTCGCTCGGGTGGGGCCGGACGACGCGCGGAAGGTGGCGATAGATGTGCTGGCGCGGCAGGTCGAGGGCCTGATCGCGGGCGGGGTGAAGCACGTGCACGTGTTCACGTTGAACGATGCTGCGATGACCGAGGCGCTCTGCCGGGAGGTAGGATTGGGGAAGGTGCTGGGCCTCACCGCGCGCCAGCCATAGCCCCCAATCGCTCCTTCAACACACCGCTCTCCTCGATGATCTCCCCCACCAGGTGCTCGCGCCGGTAGGCCATCACGTGCACGCCCTTGACGCCGGCGATGTCGCGCACCTGCTGGATGATCTCGATGGCGAGCTTTTTGCCCTCGTCAGCGGGCTTGGCCGCTCTCTCCAGGCGGTCGATTACGGTATCGGGGATGTGGATGCCGGGCACGTTGGCGCGCATCCAGCGCGCGGTTTTCGCAGATGCTAAAGGGCCTACACCGGCCAGGATGAAGACTTTCTCGTCCAACCCCATGTCGCGCACTCGGCCCATGAACCGCCGGAACAGCGCGACGTCGAAGATGTAGTTGGTTTGGATGAAGTCGGCTCCTGCGCGCACCTTTTTTTCTAACCGTTCGGCGCGGTATTCGTAGGGCGGAATGCAAGGGTTCTCGGCCGCTCCTAGAAAAATCGCTGGCGGGGTCGAGAGCTTGCGGCCGGACAGGAATTTTCCCTCGTCGCGCATGGTTTTCAACGTCCGCAACAGACTGAGACTATCCAGGTCGAACACCGGTTTGGCCCCCGGCTGATCGCCCACCGCCACCCCATCCCCGGTCAGGCACAGGATGTTGCCGACGCCCATGGCCGCCGCTCCCAAAACGTCGCCCTGGATGGCGATGCGGTTGCGGTCGCGGCAGGAAATCTGCAGCACGATGCCCAGCCCCGCGCGCGACAGGATCGAGCAGATACCCATGGACGACATGTGGCAGTTGGCGCCCGACGCATCGGTGGCGTTGATGGCGTCTGCGACGTCTTTCAGCGGCTCGGCAGCGCGCAGAACGTCGCGCGGATCGGCGCTGTCGGGCGGGTTGAGTTCCGCCGTGATGCCGAACCAGCCGCGCCGCAGCGCCCGCTCCAGGATGGAGCCGGACTTGTGGCCCGGCAGCGGCTGCAGCGGGGGGTGCAGTACGGGGTCGTAGGGTTCGGGGGTCTGGAGGGGCATGGGTGGCATCTGGATCAATGGCGGACCGTTCAAGTTTCACACGGTCACCAAAGTTCACGCCTGCCCAATTGCGCCAAACATCACGCGTCCGCCGACCTGGCTAGGGAATTTCCCGGAGTCGACGAGTGGGCCTTGGGCTGAACCTCACTCCGCCCACAACACCCCAAGCCTGAACGGCACAGCCGCAAACGGCGGCGCGGCGACTTCTGCGTCGTCGACGAAAGTTCCCCACAACAACCATTTGCCGCCGGTCAGCTCGAACACTTCCAGCACCCGCGTCTCAGGGTCGACGTGCCAGAGGTGGGCCACGCCGTGGCGGGCGTAAAGCTCGCGCTTGATGCCCCGGTCGATCCGCAGGGTAGACGGCGAAAGGACCTCGCACGCCCAATCCGGCGGAAGATCGAACCAGGCCGTCTCAGGCGGTTTCGGCATGTGCTCGCGCCGCCAACCCGCCATGTCTGGAACAGCGACATCCTCGCCCAGATGCAATTCCGGCTCGCCCAGTATCCACCAGCCGCCCGGGCCACCGGCGCCGCGATGAAAGGCCGGATTGATTATGCCGCCCAGAACCGACGCCGCAATGGAATGCCGCGGCCTTGGTCGCGGCATGGTGGACAGTACGCCGTCGAACAGCTCGGCCACCATGTTTGGTGGAGCGTTCAGAACGTCTGAATAGGTGGCGCGTGCGAGGCGAAAATCTTGCATCTGCGTACGTCCTGTCTTAGCCGCCGCAGCTTAGCACGGCGAGACGGATTTTGCAGACGTTTATGCTGGTTGCTTGGAGTCGGGCTCCTTCGAACCAGCGGCCTGCCCCCTTTTTGGCTCCACCGCCAGCGGCGCGGAGGCCGGCTCATGCTGGCGCGCCCGCGCAAAACTCTCCGCAATCAAAGTGCGCCCAGCGCCAGCGGGCGTTGCGGTAACCCCAGCCCCTACCGCCTTCTCCCGCGCCACGCGCAGCCAGGCCGACGTGCCCTCCAGGGAGCGGTCCACGGGCGGCTGCACGATGCGGATGCGCTCGGCGCCCTCTTGCATGCGCGACGCCCCATCCCAGGCCTCGACCCAAACGCAGCGCATCTCCGGCTTCACCTCGCAGAACCCGCCCTCGCGCACGCCGCCGCACGGGCCGTTGCGCAATTGCTTGGGGCAGTTCATGGGACAGGCCATGCCAGTGGACGAGAGCACGCATTGGCCGCACATCTTGCAGTCGAACAGCAGGCCTTTCACTACGCGCTCGGTGAAGGCGACCGGCTTTTCAAGGCGGCTGTATCCGATGCGCGCAAACACCGGATCGAGCGCCACAATGGCGCGCTCGAACGTCTGGTAGAACAGCTCAAAGGCGCGCGAATGGCGCACGGCAAAACGGCGGATGGCGTACATTTGGCTGGACCCGGGAGAGCGATCGTTGCGCTGGAGCGGCGAGAGACGTAGTTTGCTTGGCAACGCTCGCTGGCGATGTCCCATCCGCGACATCGGCTGAGCTGGCCCAACTGAATAGGCCCCCGCTTGAAAAAGGAACGCCGACGCGATGACGGATGTGCCCGAACCGCCGAACTCTCTTTCAGTCCCGCGCCCGCGCCTCGGCATCCTCTGGCTGGTACTGTTGACGCTGGTGGCCGTGATGCTGGTGGCGCGCGTGTTGCCCGATGTGACGCCCGGGGCGATCATCTCCGAGCACGCCATCGGTGGGCCGTTCACCTTGACCGACCACAAGGGCCAGCGGGTAACCGAGGCCGTATTGGCCGGCAAGCCGTACGCCATGTATTTCGGCTTCACCCATTGCCCGGGCGTGTGCCCGACCGCGCTGCAGGAGATGAGCGTTCTGTTGGTCAAGCTCGGGCCGGATGCGGACAAGCTGCGCATGGTTTTTGTCACCACCGACCCCGCACGCGACACGCCCGCCGCGATGGGCGACTACCTCAAAGCCTTCGATCCGCGCATCCTCGGCCTGACCGGCAGCGAGGCCGAGGTGCAGCAGATGCTGCGGGCCTACCGCGTCTATGCGCAGAAGGGCGAAGTAAAGAACGGCGACTACAACATGGACCACTCATCAGCGATTTATCTGATGGATCGGACCGGTGAGCTGAAGACGGTCATCGGACAGGGCGAGTCGGCTGACGCTTCGCTGGCCAGGCTGAAGGAATTGATCGGTGCGGGGTGAGCGGGCGCTGGCCTATACTGCGGTGGCGGGCTTCGCCGCACTTGTCCTGGCGGCGGCGCTGCTTTGGATGCGCGAGGGGTCGCTGGTCTATCTCGCGCGGATCGTCGGCGATCTGCAGAATTGTCTTTAGGCAGCGCCGGTCAAAACCTTAGTTCACCACCAGCCTGCCATCTCGGTATTTCAATTCGCACGGGCTGATCAGGCCTCGATGCGCCACCCGCACCCCGCGCAACGGTCCCTCCAGATTGCGGGTCCAAAAATCCAGAAATTTTCGCAGTTTAGGGAACAGGGGGTGCAGATCGTAGTCCTGCCAGAGATAGGTCTGCAGCAGCGACGGATGGTCCGGAAATCCGTAGGTGATCTCCGCCGTGGTCAGCGAAAACCCCTTCAACTGCCGCTCGAAATCACGATCGTGCATGGCCTTGCCTCGCGTTGATGCATGGCTAACGTCTCAGTGCACAAAAGGTAACATGAGTCGGATGAAAAATAACTGAATACCGATTTTAAATCAGCGTCTTAGCACTCGGAGCGCTAGATTGCTGCCGAAGCAGGGCGCGGTCGAACCGTCCGCATGCGGCCGTTGGGACACACCGCGTGAGTTCCCCATAGGGCGCGGCGCTTCGCGGCTTGGAGCTGACGAATCAATCGCTTAGGGTGCGGCGCTGAACGTTCTTCGCGAGGTTGCAGATGATCTTCCGATCGGCAGTGCTGGCCCTGGGCGCCCTGATGATCGCCGCCCTGCCGGCTGGCGCGGCTCGTAAGGGGCACACGCGATCGGCCCCGGTCGACGACGGCCCCTCGCCAGTTCCCGCCGCAGGCAAGGTGGTCGGCTTCGAACGCCCGTGCGCCAAGGGCGATCGTCTCACCATCGTGGCGGTGGGTGATCTCCTGTTCCACAAGCAACTCGAACAGCAGGCCCTGACGCCGACGGGAAACTATAGCGATTTCTGGAAACCGCTGGCCAATGTACTGTCCAGCGCCGATCTCACTTACGCCAACTTCGAGGGCGCAGCGGCCGATGGAATTACCTCCGGGCTGGACGTCGTCAAGGACCCTGGCAGGGAGTGGAACAATAGGGTCTACAGCGCGCCCGTATTAACGTTGAGTTACAACTACCACCCCTCAGTCATCGACGATCTCATCAGCAGCGGCTTCGATGTGGTCTCGACCGCCAACAACCACGCCCTGGATCGCGGTGCGATCGGTATCGACCGCACCGTCTTCAACATGCAGAAGCGCGGATTGGCGTTTTCCGGCACCCATGATCGCGCCTCGCTCGATCAACCTTTCAGCATCGTGACCCGGGTGAAGGGTTTTAACGTTGCCTGGCTCGCCTGCACCTTTTCCACCAACGGCTTCGATGACCGGAAGGGCCAAGTCCTGAATTGCTTTTCTGAGCGCGACAAAGTGCTGGGGGAGATCCAGCGACTGGTAGCCTCACCCGAGATCGATGCGGTGATCCTCACCCCGCATTGGGGCCAGGAGGGCTCGGTGACGCCCGAGAAGCGCCAGCGCACACTCGCCAGGGACGCCATCGAGGCGGGTGCAACGGCCGTGGTCGGCACGCACCCGCATGTCGTGGGCCCGTGGGAGAAGGTCACGGCCGCCGACGGCCGCGAGGGGCTGGTGATCTATTCGACCGGCAATTTTATTTCGAACCAGCGCAAGCCCGAGCAGCGGATCGGCGAGCTGGCGCTGCTGGAGCTTACGAAGGAACCGGGCGCCGCTAAAATGCGCGTGACGGCGGCGGGATACATCACGACCTTCGTGGACATCACCAATGTGCATCGGGTGGGAGAGGCGTCGTCCAAGCAGGTTTCCGCCATTCTGCCGGCCGGCAATCGAGTCTTTGCCTCCGGCCTGCCAGACCTGCCACGCACCTGCGGCGCCGGCGAGATCGTGACAGCCAGTTGGGGCGCTGCGCCCAAGGTGACAGTGGCGATGCTGCCGAGCCTACCGCCAGTCGAGCAAGCGGCTCAGTATGGCGAGTTCCGCGAGCCGCGCAGCTTGCCGCCGCTTCCGATGCCCAAGCTGGTGGCCGTGGTGCCGCCGCCGGCGCCTGCAGTGACGGCAGCGTTGCCCGAGGGGGCCGAACCGGCCACGCCAAAGAAGCGCGCACGGAGGTCGCAAGCGAGCAATAATTGATTGGCTCACCGCCGACGGGAAGGTTCACGCGACCGCGTAGCTGAACTGAAATAGTTCACGTCGGTATCGGAACTCAGGGACCATCCCTGTCCCAACGGGTTGAAAATCATCCCTCGCTCGGTCGCCACGGCAAAGCCGGAAGCGCCTAGATGTTCTGACAGCTCTTCCGGCATCACAAAGCGCTGCCAGTTGTGCGTGCCGCGCGGCAACCAGCCCAGCACGTACTCCGCGCCCACAATGGCGAGTGCGAAGGACTTCAACGTGCGGTTGATGGTCGAGACGATTAGCAATCCGCCCGGAGCCACCAGATCGGTACAGGTCTTGAGAAACGCGCGGACGTCCGGCACATGCTCGACGACCTCCAGGCACAGCACCAGATCGAAGGTTTCGCGCGCCGCCACCACGTCCTCAGTGCGCGCGTTGCGGTAGTCGATGGTGAGGCTCGAACTGGCGGCATGCGTTCTGGCCGCCGCGATCAGCTCGGCCCCGGGATCGATCCCGGTCACGCGGCCCCCCATGCGGGACATTGGCTCTGAGACCAAGCCGGCAGCGCAGCCAATATCAAGCACGCTGAGTCCATCCAGCGCGCGCAAGGATTTTGCGTCGCGCTTGAAGTGACGGCAGGCGTCGGAGCGGATAAAGCTTAGGCGCACGGGGGCAATTTCATGCAAGGGCCGCATGCGTCCCTTGGGGTCCCACCAATCGCTGGCGAGCTGGCGGAAGCGGGCGACCTGATCGGGATCGAGGGTGGCGTCAGGGGCCGGTGCTTGGGATGCGGTCATGCTCGCATGGTGACGGCGGCGGCAAAACTGTCAAGACGCTCCACACAACGACATGAAGGACGAGCGGACGCACATCCCTCCATGCCGTGGTTCAGTTGCAGTACTGTTGCTGATAGGGCTGTTTGGTCTTGTGGCAGAACAGGTCGCCGTAGCGCCCCTGACGGCAGTCCTCGACCCAGCGGTACTTCACCGGTCCGAGATAGCAGGCGGGCTGGTTATAGTCGTCGTAGCCGCCGTCGAAATAAAGCTGCTGCGCGGGCCGGCGAAAATGGTGCCGCTGGGCGTTCAACAGGATGCCGCCGATGAGCAATCCTGCGCCGATGCCGATGGCCAAACCTGCGCCGCGATCATTGGCGCTCGCCGGAGCCACGTTGAGGCTCGACGCGGTGAGCGACAATGCGAGCACCCCGGTGGCTGCTAGTTTTGTAAAACAGATCATTTCTGACCCCCAAACTGGTCGCTGGAATCGTTGTCAGACGCTGTTACCAGCGCCGAGGCGAGAACACTTCCCGCCAGCCTTGCAAACCTTAGGCCAATCAACCTGAACGGCGAATGAACGCCCTGATTGCGCCTGGAGCTGGGTCGGATGCGAGCCATTTAGAGGCGAAAGACCGTAACGTTCGGTGCCTCGCAGTCATTGCACCGGATCGAGAACGGGCCCAATCGGATCGGCGATCCGGTAGAGGACATAAGCGGAAATCGGCGCACCAGCGCTGTCGCGGCTGAGGTTTTCGAGCCGCGTGACCGAGCGGAACCGCCGTCGCAAGAGGGCCTCGTCCGCGCGGCGGTCCAGCTCCACATAGAGCCCCGGTGCGGCCAGCACCAGCGGATCAGGAGGCGGGAGATTGACGTAGCGGATGCGCTCGTCAAGCTGCAAAACTGGTATCGTCGGCGGTTCCTGGAAGGCGAGTTGTCCAGTGGTGGCGTAGCTCGTTGTTGCGATCCATTGTGCGCCGGCGGCCTGCCTTTGCGCCTCGACAGCGCGGCCGAACGCGGCCCAGCCCTGCATTTGCGCGGTCGGGTCTTTCTCGCCACGAAAATGCATCAGCGGATGCAGGACGTGCAGGTAAATGAGCCCTGCAATGGAGAAACCGAGCGGCAGCGCGGTCCGCCGCAACCGCACGCCGTGAATTCCGAACGAGGCCGGCAACTGGCTAACGCCGATGGCCGCGAGGACGCCCAGGGCGGGATAGAGCGGGGCTGGCCAGTTGGGCGGAACGCGGTCGTGCAGGCTGTGAACTATCAGGTAGAGACCGAACGGCAGCAGCGAGGCCAGCAACAGAAATTCTGCGGACTGGCGATCCTTGCGCGCCACTTTCAACGCCGCCCAGATACCGATCCCGCTGAGGACGGCGATGGCTGGGCTGAGCAAGCCGAATATGCCGCCCAGAAGCTCGCCCAGAAAGCGTAACGTCAGCTCGTGCCCGGCTGCGACCCGGCCGAACTGTTTAGAGAACGAAGCCCAATGATGTGCCTGGTTCCAGGCCAGAACCGGTAGGGTGCAGGCCAACGCAATCGCCCCGCCAGCCCACAACTGCCAGCTGCGCACGTGCCGCCAGATCTGGCCCGATCCCAGCAGCCATAGCACGATCCCGGCGCCGGAAAACAGGTTGGTGTACTTGGAGATCAACCCGAGCCCGGCAAACAGGCCCACCAGCAGCCACCACTCCGCCCGCCCGGATCGCCATAGCTCGGCGACGGCCCAACTCGTCAGCCCCCAGAACAACACCGATGGGGTATCCGGCGTCATGATAACGCCGCCCACCGCCAGCAGCGGAATGGCAAGGCCGATCCAGGCCGCGCGCAAGGCCACCTCGGGGCCGAACAGCAGGCTGGCCGTGCGCCAGGTGAGCAGTGTACCGATCAGCGGCGCCAGCACCGCCGCCAGCCGTACCCCCAAGGTGGTGTCGCCGGCGATGTGCTGTCCAAGCCAAATCATCCAACCGGCCATCGGCGGATGATCGAGATAGCTCAAGGCCGGCCAGAGGCCCCACAAACGGTAGTAGGCTTCGTCGTCGGTGAGACCTGCAAAACCGGCAACTATCGCCCGCACCAGACACAGCGCCAGACTGGCGATCACCAAACTTTGCGGCGGCAGCCAAGCACGTTGCAGCCGATCCTGCATGGCGGGGTCAGGCCTTACGCCAAGTCAGCGCGGAGCTGGCCGCATAGTTGAACACGGCTCCCATTAACGCTCCCGCCGTGCCCGCCAGCCAGACGCTGGTTCTGCTGCTGTAGAAGATCCAGCTCGCCACTCCGACATTGGCGACGGCCCCGACCGAGCACACCAGGCAGAACATCAAGAGACCGCGCACAGCGCCCCATCCGCGCAAACGCCGATCCCGGTAAGTCAGTTGGTTGTTGATAAAAAAGTTCCAGACCATCGCCACATAGGTCGCCGCAACTTGCGCCGGCCCGAACGCGACCACTGCCGTTTTCAGCAGCGATTGCAGCACGACCAAGTGAACCGCCAATCCCGAAAAGCCCACCAGCACGAACAGAATGAAACGCATGGACAGCCAGTCACCGAGCAGCTTCGACAGCACCAGCCCGGCGAACTCGATAGCAACCAGACTGTCGAGCTTGGACTCTCCGGCATGGCGCTCGCGGAATTGATACGGCAACTCGACGGTGTGCAGCTGGCGCGGCGTACTTGCGATCAGATCGAGCAGGATCTTGAACCCCTGCTCGGAGAGTTTTGGCGCGGCCTCCTCGACCACCTCGCGCCGGACCATGAAAAACCCGCTCATGGGGTCGGTTACCGCAACGCCGAGCAGTCGGCGGCTCACCAGCGTGGCAAAACTGCTGATGCCCTGGCGCGCCTTGGAAAGCCCCTCGACCGCCGCTCCGCCGCCGATATAGCGCGAGCCCACCACCAGCTCGGCGCCTCGGTCGATCTCGGCCAGCATGGCCGGCAGCAGCGCCTCATCATGCTGCAAATCGGCATCCATCACCGCCACCACCGGCGCCGAGGACGCCAGCATGCCCTCGATGCATGCCCCCGCCAGCCCGCGCCGCCCAACCCGTCGCAGGCAGCGGACGCGAGCATCATCGCGCGCGATCTCGCGCAACAGTTGCGCCGTACCATCCGGGCTGTTGTCATCGACATAGATGACCTCCC
>JAYUAJ010000039.1:0-2562 GCA_043741375.1 Hyphomicrobiaceae bacterium
CCTTTCCAAAGGACGGGCAGATAAGCCGCCCATCGGGAGAATCCCGGCTGAATTCCCCTATGCCGGCCAGAAAATATGATGCCAAACTTGGTCGCGGGAGGTGTTGCCCAATTGCAGCGTGCGACGCGCCGATGGCAGTTCGGGATCATGGGCTGGGAACGGGGCCGGGCTACTGCCGGGGGAGCACGCGATCGGCGTGGACACGGCCGGGATATCGGATCTGGTGGACGAACTCGCACAGCGCGGGTTCGACGCGACGGAAGACGGCAATGGGCGGGTGGTCGGCATCACCCAGGGCTGGCGGCTCACGAACATGATCAAGATCTGCGAGCGGCGGCTGGCCGGCGGGGACATCGTGCATGGCGGGACGCGCATGATGGCGTGGGTGGTCGGCAACGCGAAGGTCGAGCCGAAGGGCAACGCGATCATCATCACCAAGCAGCAGTCGGGCAGCGCGAAGATCGACCCGCTGATGGCGATGTTCAACGCGGCGGAACTGATGGCGCGGAATCCGCGGGTTCACAGCATCTACGAAACACGCGGCTTACGCTGGGCGTGAAGCGAGGGCGTACTTCCTCGACCCGCAACCGCTCGAATATCCGGTGCGCCGCGTGGCGCCGCTTCTTGTGAACGCCATGATCGGCCTCAAGCAGCGCGTCGATCCACGCTACGTGCGGACCAAGCTTCTGCGAAACCGGCCGCTCGCGCCGCCGATAACCAGGCGGAACCGAAAACTGCAGCATCTTCGTGATCGTGTTCCGGTGAACACCAAACCGCGTCGCCGCCTCTCGACGGCTCAGACCATCAACCATCACCGCACGTCGGATCCGGGCATAGAGTTCCACTGTGAACATCCTTCCAGCCCCCAAATGCCCTTCACAGGCATCAAAAAGGCCTAGGGCGTGTCGTCATTTAGGGGATTCCGGCGCGGCGGAAAGTTTGATTCATAGGGGGTCAGCCTGTTGGGAGCTGACCGATGCGACGCCATGCACTGCGCGATGACCAGTGGGAGCGTATCCATGCCCTGCTGCCGGGGCTACAGTATTCACACATCTGGGTTGTGAAGCTGGAGGAGTTCTGATTCGCTGTGTTCCTGACGATTCGGGGACTGGTTGTCATGGACGTTGAGTTGGGGCGATTTGGCGATCTGCGCCTGCAAAAAGGGGGGTCTTTTTGCAGGCGCGGTTGGTTGAGGTGGGATGCTGCGGCGTGCGTGTGCGGCGGCTTGGCGGGGATCGAGCGGGCGAAATCCGGCTGACGCGCTTTTTGCGCAATCCGTCGGTGACGCCCGCGGAGATGGCGCGGACAGCAGGGCAGGCCACGTCGGGGCGTTGCGCGGGGCGGCATGTGTTGGCCATCCAGGACACCACGGTGGTGCGCTCCGAAGGCGGTGGCGGGCTCTATTTGCATGCGGTTGTCGCCGTTGATGCCGATGACGGCGCCATCCTTGGGCTGATCGGGGGTCAGTTCCTGAGCCGCAGCGAAGGCCGCAAGGCGGCACGGCGCGTCCTGCCGATTGAGCAGAAGGGCCGATTGAGCAGAAGGAGAGCTACCGCTGGTTGCACGGGGCCGCGCTTGCCGGCGAGATTTGCGCCACGGCGCGGCGAGTGACCGTGGTGGCAGACCGCGAGGCGGATATCTTCGAGGCCTTCGCGCGCCGCCCAGCATCGGTTGATTTGCTCGTGCGCGCGGCACAGGACCGCAGCCTTGACGATGGCGGGCGGCTGTTCGCGCGGTGTGATGCTTTGACGCCGGTGGCACGCGCCACGCTTGATCTGCCAGCCAAGCCTGGCCGGCGCGCGCGCCAGGCGGTTCTGGCGGTGCGCTTCATGGCGGCTGAACTCGCCAGACCCAGAAACGGCGTGCTGCCACAGGCGCCGGACAGTGTCGGCCTTCACTGCGTGGATTTGCGCGAAATCGACCCGCCCGCGGGTGAGGCTGGCATTCATTGGCGGCTGCTCACCTCGCACCCGGTGCGCGACGGCAACGATGCCCTCGCGGTTGCCGATCTCTATCGCCGGCGTTGGGCGATCGAACAGTTGTTCCGCACCATGAAGACACAGGGTTTCGACATCGAAGGCCTGCGCATCGAGGACGAGCGGCCGCGCTGCAATCTGGTGATGGCGGCACTCATCGCGGCGGTCACGGTGCAGCAACTCGTGCACGCCCGCGACGGCAAGGCCGGATCGAACCGTGCGCTGAGGCCCGTCACCGACGCGTTTGAGCCAGAGGACGAGCCGTTGCTGGCGGCCTATTGCGCCAAACTTGAGGGCAAAACCGCACGCCAGAAGAACCCCCATCCCAGCGGCTCGCTGGCCTATGCGGCCTGGGTCTGCGCCCGCCTCGGCGGTTGGACAGGCTATTACGGAAAGCCAGGTCCCATCGTCATGCTGAACGGATGGCAACAATTCCAAGCCGGAAAAGCCGCCATCCGCGTTATGACAGCAAACCACCTTGTGTGAATCCAGTAGCCCCCGCGGGGGAGAATGCGCGGGATCAGCCCCGCCGCGCCAGGGCCGGCGTGCCGTACCGCGCGAATAACGGTACCGCCAGCCGCGCCAG
>JAYUAJ010000040.1:0-6090 GCA_043741375.1 Hyphomicrobiaceae bacterium
GAAACCGGTCAACTCGTGTGCTAGTGACGCTGCATGCGGAAGCCATTGACGGGGCACCGTTTGGTCTGATTGTGTAGGAGCAGAAACAGGAGCCTCGCCGGAACGCAACCGGCGGGCCGAACCAGGAGGAACAACACGTGAATTTGACCCGCCGTGGCTTGATGATCGGTGGCGCCGCCGCCGCCACATTGCCCGCCTTTCGCTTCGACCAGGCCTTTGCCGGCACCGATAAGCTGACCATCGCCTATCACGTCAACCTGCCCTCCTTCGACCCGACAGTTGGCACTTCGGCGGTCAATCCGACCATCCAGTCGATCTATCAGAGCGTCTTTGATCTTTATATCGATCAGGCGCCCGATCTCGCGCAAGCCCCTGGTATCGTTGAGAAATGGGGTTGGAATGACGACCGTTCCAAAGTCTGGATGGACATCCGCAAGGGTGTCAAATGGCACGACGGCTCCGACCTGACGCCCGAGGACGTGGTGTGGTCGCTAGAGCGCGCCGGCGACCAGAAGACTGGCAATCCGATCCAGTTCATCTGGGGCAAAGTGAACGGCTTCAAGATCGACGGCCAGAAGGTGGTCGCCGACATGAAGGAGTTCGAGCCTACCTACTTCAAGTGGATGAGCTTCCTCACCGGCTACGTGTTGCCGAAGGCCTACTACACCAAGGTCGGCGCCGAGGGCTTCGAGGCCAAGCCGATCGGGTCAGGCCCGTACATGGTCGACCAGTTCGAGCGCAACGGCTTTGTGCGCCTGAAGGCCAATCCGAACTACTGGAAGGGCAAACCGGCCATCGACACGGTGATCTTCAAGTTCGTCACCGACGCCACCGCGCGGGTCGCCGAGATCGAGAGCGGCTCGTCGGACGTGACGCTGGAAATCCCCTACGAGGAATTCGACCGTCTAAAGGGCAAGGCCGGCCTCAAGGGCATCACCACGCCGATTAGCGACATTGGCATGATCTTCATCACCGACGTCGAGCCGATGTTGGACAAAAACGTTCGCCTCGCGCTCTCGATGTCGATCGACAAGAAGGCCATCGTCGATACACTGCTGCACGGCTACGGCGTGCCGCTGAATACGCTGCAGGCCCCGCAATATAGCGCCTTCGATCCTTCGACCGTCGTGCCTTACGATCCGGCCAAGGCCGCCGAGCTGATGGCGGCGAGCGGGTTCTCGAAGGACAAGCCGGTAAAATTCAAGATCCAGACCACGCGCGGCTTCAAGCCGAAGGACTACGAGATGGTGCAGGCCATCGTCGGCATGTGGCGCAAGATCGGCGCCGAGGCCGAGATCGAGGTCTACGAGATTGCCAAGCATTATGAACTGCGCGCCACGCACAAACTGGCTCCGGCCGCGTTCTACAACTGGGGCAACTCGATCGGCGATCCCTCTACGTCGACCGGCTTCAGCATGTTCGGCATGTCGCCGCACTGCGCCTGGCACGGCAAGGACACCATGGACATGATCGGTCCGCTATGGGGCGAGAAGGACGAGGCCAAGCGCATCGCCGGCTACAAGGCGGTCGACAAATATATTGCTGAGAATGGTGAAGTGATCCCCCTCATGCAGTATGTGCAGCCGATCTTGTTTAAGGACACCCTGAACGTGACGCCTCATGTCTCGGGTGCATTGCTGCCGGGGCTGATGAGTTAACAAGACGTCGTGAGATCGAGAGTGGTGAGTGGTGAGTGGTGGTAGGGTCATGGGCTGCATTCGTCCGGATGCAGAGCGGCTTCGCCCCTTGCGCCGTCACCACTCACGACTCACCACTGACCACTCACGCTTCCTCCCATGATCCGCACCCTCCTCTCCCGCTTGGCCCAGGCCGTGCCGACTCTGGCGGGAGTGGCGGTGATCGTGTTCGTTCTGGTGCGCGTGGTGCCTGGCAACCCGATCGCCATGATGCTGCCGCCCGGCGCCAGTGAGGCCGATTTCGCGCGGTTGAAAGCGCTGTACGGTTTCGATAAATCAATCCCCGCGCAGTTCTGGGTCTGGCTGCAGCACGCGGGCGCCGGCGATTTCGGCACGTCGATTACCATGCGGCGCGGCGTGCTGGGTCTGGTGCTTCCCAAACTGCCCGCGACGCTGGAACTGGCCCTGTTGGCCGCAACCATCGCCATTGTCCTTGGCGTCGCGCTGGCCGTAGTCGGCGCGCGCTACCGTGATCGCTGGCCCGAGGCGGTCATCGATGCCGCGACCGGCTTTGCGCAATCTGTCCCTGACTTCATCTGGGCGCTTACCATGATTTTGGTGCTGGGCGTCCTAGTCCCGGTCCTTCCCATCTCCGGCCGCTCCGATCCGAGCATCGGCCTCGACTATGCCAGCCCGTTCCAGCTGATCGAGAGCCTCGTTCGCCTCGACGGGCGCGCGTTCCTCGATCTGCTCCGCCATCTGATAATGCCGGCTTTCGCCCTCGCGCTGCCGTTCGCCGCCATCATCGCACGTATACTGAAGTCCTCTCTGAAAGAAGAACTCACACAGGACTATGTGCTGTTGGCGCGCGTAAAAGGTTTTTCGGAATGGCGCGTCATCATCGGCGAATCGCTGCGCAATGCGGCGATCCCGACCGTCACGCTGACCGGCGTGCAGCTCACGTTTCTGATCGGTGGGACGGTGCTGATCGAGCGCATCTTCTCGTATCCCGGCATCGGCAACCTCGCCATCGACGCGGTCATCAACCGCGATCTGCCGATGATTCAGGGGCTGGTGCTGGTCTTCGCGGTTCTCTTCATCGCGATCAATCTGCTGCTGGATTTCGCGACTGTCGCGCTCAACCCGAAGCTCGGTCATGGTTGACGCCGCCATGCCGCGTCTGGAGGCCGACCGGCCGATGCTCCGCCTCGCAGCCAACGGACGGGTGCTGATCGGCGGCCTGGTGCTGGCGCTGCTGGTGATCGCTGCGGTGTTCGCTCCGCTGATCGCGCCCTTCGATCCGTTGGAACAGGATCTCATCGCCCAACTGCAGCGTCCGAGCTGGAGCGGCCATCTGCTCGGCGCCGACAGTCTCGGTCGCGACCTGCTTTCCCGCCTCATATGGGCCACGCGCATAGAACTGGAGGTCGCTGTGTTCGCCGCTGTTCCTACGGCCATTGCCGGGACGGCTCTCGGCCTTCTCGCTGGCTATTTCGGCGGCATCGCCGACGCCATAGTCTCGCGGCTGGTCGATGTGTGGATGTCGTTTCCGCCGGTGCTGCTCTCCATCATCCTGGTGGCGCTGATCGGCACGGGGCTGACGTCGGTGATCGCCGCCATCATCGTCATCGACTGGACGCGGTTCGCCAGGGTCGTGCGCGCCGAGACGTTGAAGCAACGGCACATGGACTATGTCGACGCCGCCGTGGTGGCCGGTCTCAAGCCGATCAGCATACTCACGCGCGAAATTCTGCCCAACGTGCTGCCGCTCGTGCTGGTGCTGCTGACGTTGGAAATGGGTATCGCCGTCATAGTCGAGGCAATCCTCTCCTTCGTCGGCCTGTCCATTTCCACCGACGCGCCAACCTGGGGCGGCATGATCGCCGAAGGCCGGCAGGTCATCCACCAGGCGCCGTGGATCATGGCTTTTTCAATGGCCGCACTTCTTGCCATGGTGCTCTCGTTGAACCTGCTCGGCGATGGCCTGAAGGCCGAACTCGATCCGGTGCTGAAATGAGCGCTGCGCTGATCATCGAGAAACTAAACGCGGAGCTGGCGAGCCACCCGGCGGCACCCTTGCTGCGGGATGTCTCGCTTGAGGTCGCAGTTGGCGAAGTGCACGGCCTGGTCGGCATGAGCGGGGCCGGTAAAAGCATGATCGCCAAGGCCGTGCTGGGCGTGTTGCCAGACGCCGTCCGCATCACCTCGGGCAGCATGCGCTTCGAAGGCGCCGAGATTGTCGGCTTGCCAAGGTCGCAGATGCGCCAGCTGCTGGCCCGCGGCATCGCACTGATCCCGCAAGATCCCCTCTCCGCGCTCAATCCAACACGCCGCATCGAACATCAGATGACGGATGTCATGCGCGACCGGCTCGGCCTCAGCTCTGCCGCCGCTCGCGGCCGCGCGCTGGCTCTGCTTGCCGAAGTGCAAATCCGCGAACCGGAGTCCGTGCTCCGTCGCTACCCGCACGAAATCTCCGGCGGCCAGCGCCAGCGCGTGCTGATCGCGATTGCCTTTGCCTGCGAGCCCAAACTGATCATCGCCGACGAGCCGACGACGGCCCTCGACGTCACGGTGCAGAAGCAGATCCTGCGCTTGATCCACGATCTGCGCCAAAAGCACGGCACGGCGATCCTTTTTGTCACCCATGATCTCGGTGTGGTCGCCAAGATTTGCGATCGCCTCTCGGTGATGCATGGCGGCGTGATCCTGGAGCAAGGCGCCGTGGCTGAAATAATGGCCACCCCGCGTCATGCCTTTACACGCGCGCTGTTCGCCGCCACGCCGCGCCATGACCGGCCCGATCAGGAACTGCGGCCGGTCCCGGACCAGGTCCAGCGCGCCGTCTACGGCGCAATCCCGCCGGGGGGCACCCACCGATGAGCGCCGCCCTCCTCACCGCACAAAACTTGCGCGTAGCCCTGCCCGACCGCGCGCGCAAGCCGCTGTTCGGACGCGCGCCGCTGACCGATATCCTCAAGGGCGTCGACTTCTCGATTGCACGCGGTGAAACCGTCGGCATCGTCGGTGAGTCCGGCTCGGGCAAAACCACGCTCGGCCGCACTCTGGTCCGGCTTATCCAGACAACCGGCGGGCAGCTCACCTTCGACGGCATCGACATCACCCATGCCGACGAAACACGCATGCGCCCGCTGCGGACGCGCATGCAGATGATTTTCCAGAACTCACTCTCCAGTCTCAATCCGCGTCGCACCGTCATCGACTCGATCGCCATGCCAGCCTTGGCCGCTGGCCAGAACGGCCGTGCCCGCGACATGGCGCTGGTGGCCCTGGAGCGCGCCGGCCTCTCACGGCGCTTTGCCGAGCGTTATCCGCATCAGCTCTCGGGCGGTCAGCGCCAACGCGTCGGCATCGCGCGCGCCATCGTCACCAATCCCGATTTCATTCTGGCCGACGAGATCGTGTCGGGGCTCGACGTCTCGACGCAGGCTCAGATCTTGACCCTGATGCGTGAACTCCAGCGCGACATGGGCCTGGCGCTCGCCTTCATCGCGCACGACCTATCGGTGGTCCGTGTGCTGTGCAGCCGCGTTGTCGTCATGCTGCAGGGCGAGATCGTCGAGCAGGGCTCATGCGAGCGCATCTTCAGCGCCGCCGAACATCCGTATACGCGTAGACTGATTGACGCCATTCCGCTACCTGAGATCGATGCCGGTTGGCTGGAGCGTGTCTTCGACGCGCGCGATCCGGCTGTGCTGCCGTCGCCAGCGCCGCCCGTCATGGCGCCGCCGCCCGTGATCACACCACCAACACCATCGCCGGCACCCGTGCCGGAATTCCGCTTACGCCAAGTCCGAGGGAGAAAAACCGTGGGTCGTTATGTCGAGGTCCAGGCCGGCGACGGCCGTTCGTTCAACGCTTATTTGGCCAAGCCGGCATCCGGATCGGGACCTGGCCTGGTGCTGCTGCAGGACATTTTCGGCGTCAACGACACCATCAAGCAGATGGCCGATGACTATGCCGAGGAAGGCTACGTCGTGATGGCGCCGGACTTGTTCTGGCGCCTGCAGCCCGGCGTCTCGATCGGCAACAGCGCTGCTGAACGCCCGCGCGGACTGGAATTCTACGCGCACTTTGATCTCGACGCCGGCATAGAGGATATCGAAGCGACCATGCAGGCGCTGCGCCGGCGTCCCGAACATCGCGGCAAGGTGGGCGTGCTCGGCCACGCCTTCGGCGGCACGCTCGCCTATCTCGCCGCAGCCCGTACCGATGTCGACTGTGCGGTGTCGTACTACGGCGTCGGCCTTGCCGATCACCTCGCCGAAGCCCGCCGCATCCGCTGCCCGACTACGATGCATATCGCGGGCGCAGATCATCACTGTCCGCCCGAACAACAGAGGCTGATCGCCGATACCTTCCGTTCACGCCCGGATGTGGAGGTCTACAACTATCCGGGCGCCGACAACGCTTTCGCCACACCGGGCCACGA
>JAYUAJ010000041.1:0-13862 GCA_043741375.1 Hyphomicrobiaceae bacterium
CCTCATCGGGAAAGCCGGGGAACTTCGGCTGACCAGGATGAAACGCATGCGTCAGATCCGTGAACGTCGCGCCTTTGTGAGCGGATTCGATAAAGGTCCAGAGCGGATGCGCGGTCATGGAGGCTGCCCGAGTGAACAGGGATGAGGGAACAGGGAACAGGGAACAGGGAACAGTCAGGGTGGAGTGAGAATCGGCGAACGAACAACGTCTTTCTCACTCATCCCTGTTACCTGTTCCCTCACTTGTTTCCCTATTCCCTCGTTTTCTTACGGTGCCGGAACGAAGCTCGGCGTCACCTGGCCGGCCAGGAACAGCTTTTCGTCCTTGACGCCGATAATGGTCGCGGTCTTGTCGGGCACGCGGACGCCGGGGCGGAAGCTGATCGTGCCGGTAATGCCTTCCAGTCCCTTGGTGGCGGCGAGCGCCTCCTTGACCTTGGCCGGATCATCGCTGCCAGCGCGCTTGATGGCGTCGGCGATCAGCGCCACCGTGTCATAACCGAGGGCGGCGAAGGCGTTCTCGGGGTCGGTCTTGTTGGCGGCGTTGTAGGCCTTGATGAAGCCCTGGATCGCAGGCGTTCCGTCAGCGGCCATATAGGCGTGGGTCGAGAAATACACGTCGTTCGAGGCCTTGCCGCCGACGCTGACCAGCAGCGGCGTGTCATAGCCGTCACCGCCAACGATCGGCTGCATCAGGCCCGACTGGCGGAACTGCTTGACCACGAGGCCGATGTCATCGGGCAGTGCTGAGATGAATATGGCTTCGGGTTTGTCCGCCAACGCCTTGATTTTGGTGATCTGCGCAGCGAGTGACTTGTCGCCGGCCTTGTAGTCGTCATGGCCGACCAGCGTGCCGCCACCCTTGGTGTAGGCCTCCTCGAAATATTTCGCGAGCAACGTGGTGTATTCGGAGCTGTTGTCGCGAAGGAGGAACGTCTTCTTGGCGTTCAGCTTGCTGAGGACGAACTCGGCACCCGCAGCAGCCTGAACGTTGTCACCAAAGCAGGCCAGGAACATCGTGTCGCCGACCTGGTCAGGTAGTTTCGGCGAGGTGGCGCCGGGCGTCACGAACGGGATGCCGGCCTTTTGGAAAATCGGGCCGAGCGCGAGCGCACTGTCGCTATCGGTGAAGCCAAGGCCGGCCGCAAGCTTGCCACTGCCGACGAGCTGGCTTGCGACTGTCGCAATGGTAGTCGGGTCGCTCTTGGTATCGAAGATGACCAGTTCAAGCGGCCGCCCGAGCACACCGCCGGCGGCGTTGATCTCAGCGACTTTCAGCTTCGCGCCATTGAGCGCGGGGGCGTCCAGCGACGAGACGGCACCTGTGACGTTGAAAGGCGCGGCCAGCCTGATCGGATCGGCAGCCCAAACCTTCTCGGCAAATGGGGCCGTGCCCATGAGGGCGAGCGAGGCGGCAAGCCCCAAGAGCAGTTCGCGGCGCAGCAAGGTCATCAGGACGTCTCCTTCAGGGGGCCAGGGGATTGACCGTTACGAAAGTCGATCTCGCGAGGGCCCATCAGGCCCTCGGGACGCAGGATCATAATAGCTATGAAAAGCAGGCCGAGCGCAATCTGGCTCGCGCCATAAAGCGGCGGAATGGAAAAAACACCCAGATCGAGCCCGCGCTCCAGATTGCGCAGCACCTCGGAAAGGGCCGTGACGACGACGGTGCCTGTGACCGCGCCAGACAGGCTGCCCATGCCACCGACGACGAGCATACTGATCAGCGTGAATGTGTAGGCAAAGAAGAAACTCTTGGGCGAGAAGCTGCCCAGATAGTGCGCATAGAGGGAGCCGCCGACACCTGCGAAGAACGCGCCGATGACAAAGGCGGAAAGGCGTGTGGGCTGCGTCTCGATGCCAATGGCTTTGGCAGCGAGCACGTCTTCGCGCGTGGCCCGCCAGGCGCGGCCCGTCGGCGACGCGGAGATCCGCCCAAGCGCAATGAGTCCAACAACCAGCCACCCGATGGCCCAAGGCAAGGTCGTTTCGAGCGGCACGCCCGTAAAGGTGCGAGCGCCGCGCGTGAAAGAATCTGCGTTGATCAGGATTTCGTTGACGATGACAAGGAAACCGAGCGTCGCCACGGAAACGAAATGGCCCGATAGGCGCAGCAAGGGCGCGCCGACCAGGACGGCGACAGCGGCCGCGGCCACACCGGCGGCGATGGTGGATGGCAGAAACGACAGATACCAGCCCGACAGCCAGCCTGGCAAGTTTGGCAGCAGCGACGCCTTCTGTGCGAGGGGCAGCGACAGGATGCCCGCCGCATAGGCGCCGATCGCCACAAAGCCGACATGGCCGAGGGAGAAGACCCCCGTCATGCCATTGGCAGGCGCCATCGAGGCGACCAGCAGCGCGTTGATCGCCGTGATCGTGATAATGCGGACGATATAGTCCGGTAACACCGATTGCGCAGCAAAGCTTAGGGCCAGGCACGCTACGCCGATCACGATCCAAATTGTCTGCGTGCGGCTCATAGCTTGGCCTCGCCTTGTGCGCGCAGGATGCCGGCCGGGCGGAACAGCAGGAAGGCGATCAACATCGCGAAGACGATGGTGTCGCGATAGGGCGTGATGCTGCTGGGCAGGAAAGCGACGATCATGGTTTCTAGCGCGCCAAGTAGAAAGCCGCCGAGCACCGCACCGGGGATCGAGCCGAAGCCGCCGATGATCGCGGCGATGAAAGCTTTGAGCAGCGGCGTAAAGCCCATGGCGGGTTCGACGACACCGGACTGCGCCGCCCACAGCACGCCCGCGAGGCCGGCAAAGCCTGAGGCAAGTACGAAGGCGACGACGATCAGACGGTTGACGTCTAACCCGACTATGTTGGCCGCGCCCAAATCCTCGGCCGCAGCGCGCATGCCAAGGCCCATGGTTGTGCGTGTGACGAACCAGCCGAGGAAAGCCAGCGCGGCCGCTGTCGCCGCCAGCGTCAGCACATTGATACGGGTAAAGATTAGATTACCGTCAAACAACGAAACGACGTCGTCCAGGAGCGCGGGCAGCGGGAAATTCTGCGGGCTCGATGTGAATAGGAGGATGCCGAGATTTTCGAGGATGTAGGTGACGGCAAGCGAGGTCAGCAGCAGCGTCACGTCCGAACTGCCGCGCACCGGGCGGTAGGCGACGCGCTCGACGAGCGCACCGGCCAGCGCCGCGAAGACAATGCCACCGAGCACCGCAGTGCCAAACGGCACACCGGCCTTGAGCAGCAGGAGCGTTGCAAACGCACCCACCATCATCATGTCGCCATGGGCAAAATTGGCCATGCGCAGAATGCCAAAGACGAGTGACAGACCGATGGCGACCAGGGCATAGAGGCTGCCGATCGCCAGTGCGTTGATGATCTGTTGTGTCAGATACAGGAGCGGGCTCATGCGGAAATCGCCCCCTTATGCGTACCGAGATAGGCGGCAGCCACACCCTCCTGATCGGCCTTGAGTTCGGCGGCGGTGCCCGAAAGCACGACGGAGCCCGTGCGCAGCACATAGGCGCGGTCGGCGAGCGAAAGCGCCATGCGCACATCCTGCTCGACCAACAGCATCGTCATGCCATCGGCCTTCAGCGCGGCAAGCGTCTTGAAGAGCGCACGCACGATGAGCGGCGCAACACCGAGCGAGGGCTCGTCCAATAGCAGCACGCGCGGCCGGGACATCAGCGCGCGCGACACCGCTAGCATCTGCTGTTCACCACCCGACAGCGTGCCAGCGGTCTGGTTCATACGGTCACGCAAGACCGGAAAGAGGTCGTAATAGGTCTCTCGGTCGGCCATCCACTCGGCGGCTGATGCGCCCCGTGCCGCAGCGCCGAGCCGCAGATTTTCGGCGACGGTGAGACCCGGAAAGACGCGGCGGCCTTCCGGACTATGGGCGATGCCGGCCCGCACGATCTGCGCCGGCGGCAGTTTGCCAATGGTCGCACCGTTGAAGAGAATATCCCCGCGCTTGGCGCGAACCACGCCGGAAATCGTCCGCAGCAATGTTGATTTACCCGCGCCGTTTGCACCAAGCAGCGCCACCACTTCGCCGGGCGCAATCGACAGGCTTACACCGCGTAGCGCTGTGACGGCGCCATAAGCGACGTCGAGGTCTCTAATGGCGAGCAGCGCGCCGCTCATGCCACTGCCTCTTCGTCTGACCCAAGATACACATCGCGCACTTTCGGATGCGCCTGCACCTCGGTGGGCGTGCCCTCGAACACCGTCTCGCCCTGGGCCAGCACATGCACCCGGTCGCACAGGTTCATGATCAGCTCCATGTCGTGCTCGACCACGATCACGGTCAGGTTCTCGCGCTTGCGCAGATCATCGATGAGGTCGAGCAGCGCCTTGGTTTCGGCAGCATCCATGCCGGCTGCGGGCTCGTCCAGCATCAACAGTTTTGGGCCGGTGGCGAGCGCGCGGGCCAGCTCCAACCGCCTCTGGTCGCCGTAGGGTAGATCGCCTGCTTTAGTGTCGGCCCGAGCGGTGAGGTTGATCAGCCTCAGCAAATCGCTGGCGCGCTGGTGCGATGCCGCTTCAGCATCAGCGAGCTTGGGCGTGCCGAGCAGCCCGTCCCACCAGGCCGTCGGTTTGCGCAGCGCGGCGGCGGCCAGCAGGTTGTCGCGCACGCTCAGACCCCGGAACAGCCGCGTGCCCTGAAAGGTTCGGGCAATGCCGCGCCGGACAATCTCAGTCGCCGGCAGATTGGCGATGGGCGCACCGTCAAACGTCACTTCGCCCGTGTCGGCACGCAGGAATCCAGTGACGAGATTGAACAAAGTGCTCTTGCCCGAGCCATTGGGGCCGATGACGCCAAAAATCTCGCCGCGCCGCACAGTGATGGCCACACCGTTCAAGGCGACGAGGCGTCCAAACGTGCGCGTCAATCCGCGGGTCTGAAGCAGCGCCTCGGTGCCCGGCTGGTTCAAGATGCGGCCTCAAGCTCTGCCACCAGCGTCGCGGTGGCGGCTTGCCGGCAATAGCCCTTGTAGGCGGCCAGTGCGCCCAGATGCCGGGCCTCGCTATCGGTCGTACACGCATCAACCGGCACAACCATGACAAAGCCCCGGTCGGCACCATCACGGACCGTGTGGTCGATGCACTGGTCGGTGAGGAAGCCCGTGGTGATGATCGTATCGATGCCCATATTGCGAAGGAGGTATTCGAAGTTCGTCGAGTTGAAGAGGCTGGAGGACGTCTTCGGCAAAACGATATCGTCAGGGCCGGGCGCCAGGGCGTCGATGACTTGGGTTTCGTGGCTGCCGGGCGCGAAATGGAAATTGGTCTGCTTGTAGTCGAGGCTGCGGTCGCGGCCGTCCTTGGTGAGGCTGGCGATGACGGTATAGAGCACCTCAGTCCGGGATTTGCGGGCCGCTGCGATGAGGCGCGCCATATTCGGCACGGCGACGTCTGTTGCTGTGCGGAAAAAATACGGCCGCTTGGCCTCTGCGCGAGGATTGAAGATACCGTTCTGCGTATCGATCAGCAGCAAGACGGTGCGTGCCGGGTCGATTGGTGCGAGCCGGGCGGGTGGCGCATATCTCATAGCGGACCTCCCGAATAGGCCTGATAGGCCTCACGAAACACGCGGTTCATTTGTTCCGCCCAGGCGCACTGATCAGCCTTGGACGTGATCAAATCCTGGCGGATTTCGATCTCGGCATAGGGCAGGCCGCGCTCTTCGCCGTGAATGGGGATGGAATAGTCCTTCTCCATGTTGACGCCATAGGGCTCGTTGCGGCCGACCGTCAGGCCTGGTTCGCGACCCAGCACGGCCAACACCGGCTTGGTGAAGCGCTGGTCGTCGCCATAGCACAGCCCGATCTGCCAGGGGCGCGGCGATGGACGCGACAACAACGACGGCGTGAAGCTGTGCATGGAGATGAGGATCGTTGGCTGTTTCGCCGCATCGCGCGCGTCCAGGCGTGCGACGATCTCGCGATGATAAGGTTCGACAATTTCCGCTATCCGGGCCTGCCGGTCTTGTGGCGTCACGCCGGCGTTGCCAGGCACGACAGTGCCATCCGACACCGTCGCAATCGAATCCGGCGACGTGAAGCGCCGGTTGCATTCCACCACCAGCCGTGAATAGCGCGTGAACAAGAGCGGCGCACCGAGCAGGTCCGAAAGATGCTCGCTGACACCGAGAATGCCTATGTCGTAGCCGATATGGCGCTCCAGCTCCGACCGAGGCAGTCCGAGGTTCTTGAGCGCCGCCGGCACGGCATGGCCAGCATGATCGCAGATGATCAGAAACGGCGACTGGGCCGCGCCATTGCGCACGCCATAGGGCGCCGGATCGTCAGGGCCAAGCAGGCGGGACGCCATCAATAGGCCCTTGCATAGATGCGGCAGAGCTCGTCCATGTCTGTCGCCGCCGTCATGCCGACTTCGCCACGCTTGTGCATCAGATAGGCCTCAGACAGCATCGGGCCCATCCAGGCCATCGCAGCTGTATCGGCTTCAAGTGCGTCCAGGGCCTCAGTCAGCGAACGCGGTAAATCAGCCACGCCCATTCGCGCGCGATCTTCGGGGTAAACTTCCCCGGATCGCCGCTCGTGATGGTGGGTACGGGCAGGTGGTCGCGCAATCCAGACAGGCCTGCCCGCACGATCATGCCGAGCTGAAGATAAGGGCTCCCCGTCGCATCGGCTGCGCGGTATTCGACATTGAAGCGCTTTGCGACGTCGACGCCCTCTGCTTCGGGCACCGGGCAAATCCGCAGCAGGGCTTCGCGGTCGCGGTCGGCGAGATTGGCATAGTAGGCCGACCAGGAATGCGGTTTCAGACGTTCGTAGGAAATGGCGCTTGGTGCCGTGATCGCACACAACGCCCTGGCATGGCGGATGATGCCTGCGGCAAACGCCGCGCCCGTCGCGCTGAGGCGGCCCGGCGCGCTCGCCTGATACATCACCGGCTTGCCGTCCGCATCGATCAGGCTGAAATGGATGTGCACGCCATTGCCGACATTGCCGCGCGTCACAACCGGCGAAAAGCTGATGTGATGGCCATGCTGCCGCCCCACCGACCGGCAGATTTCCTTCAGCTTAACCGCCTCGTCCGCTGCCGTCAGTCCGTGCTGCGGATCGACGGTGACTTCGAACTGGCGCGGCCCATATTCCGGCAGGAACGTATCGGGCCCGAGGCCATTGGCGCGCAATACGCCGATCACGTCGCCAATGTACGGCTCCAGCCCGCGCAAGCTGCTGGCGGCATAGCTATCGCCCGGCCGTTCGCTGGCATTATCGATATGGAACTCATGCTCAAAGCTGGCGATCAAGCGCAGGCCCGTTTGCTGTTCGAGATCATCCAGCGCGCGCTTGAGAAAAGTGCGCAAGCAGCAATCCCAGGGCTTGCCCGCCATGTCGGTGATGTCGCCCAAAATCATCCGCTCGACTGGATGTCCATGGCAGTCAATGGTGATTTCACCGGCACGGTTCGGGATCAGCATCAGATCGCCGCGCGGCCCGAAAGGCGTTGCGGGGATGCGACCGAGGCAGTTAATCATGATGTTGGTCGGCGTCCAGCCAACCCCAAACTGCCAGCGCTTTGGCAGATCCTGTAGTGGGAACCCCTTGCCGCGCACTTGGCCAGCAATATCACTGCAGCAGACGGTAACAATTGCTTCGCGGGCTGACGCCATTCTCGCTCCATGCTCCGCGCTGCCGCCCGGCCGTTGGGCCTCGTCTCATCGACGAGCAAAATAAATCACAGGGGTCTGTCGAACTCAACACTGAAATCGGGCCAATTGCCTCCATGCGCGACCCCGGTCAAAGGCTAGCACCGAGATCGGCGCCAGCTGGATCCGCGCTGGGCAGACCTCCGACGGCTATCCGCTGGGTAATCATTTGGACCACGATGTCCCTTGGTTGGAGCGGTCGTGCCATGGGCGGCCGCGCCGCACCCGACAAAGAGCCGGCACTAGTGGCTGCGGGCGCGGCGCAGCACGTTTTCCATGAGCAACACGGCCAGCCCAAGATACAGAATCAGCCCCAGCCCTGATGGGACGAGCGCCGAGACTTGCAGAGCCGCGATCACGCCGATCCAGTGGAGGATGGCGATCGCCAGGCTACCATCGTCGACGAACATACCGAACAGTTCGCCAATGACCGAATTGAGAAAGCTCATGACGTCACCTGTTTGGCATTGATCTTTGCGCCGATTATCAGGCGGTTGGCCAGGAACCTGGCAGGCTCCCGACGTCGTCGACGTTGGTCTGTCGTTTGGCCCGACGATGCGGCGATGTTCTGCATGATCCCAATTTGGGCTATGCGCTCGCCTTTGGCATGGTTGTCATCACGGGCCTGTGCAACATCGGCTATCTCTGGCTCCGGTCTGTCTCTGAGCGGAGGAGCGCATGTGCCGCTCACATTGCTGCGCTGGCTGTGGCTGGGCCTCGGCCTCAGCTATCTGATGGTCCCGCTTGTCGGCGTCGCTGAGTTTTCGCTGCGCAAGCTGATTCGTAACGCTGCTTCCTCTGGTGGTGCCCGCCATCGTAATCGTCTTCGGCTATTCCCGGCTCTATGGCTCGAACTCCTGGATCGCGCTCACCAACTGGGAATCCGGCACCAATCTGCTGCTCACCTGCGGTTATGCCACCCTGGCGCTGCCCTATCTCTACCGGGCGGTGGACACGGGCCTCACTGCCATTGATGTGCGCACACTGACGGAGGCCGCTGAAAGCCTCGGGGCCAGCCCATTGCGCATTCTCGTCTCGGTCAGCCTCAGGAAAACTCGCCTTGCAGGGACAGCCCCTCACCATGGCCAATCCAGCGTCCGATCTCAGCCATCAATCGACTGCGCGAGTCGGCATTCGCCCAGAGGCAATGACCATCGGACTGCTGGCGGGCTCCAACCAACTGACGGGCACGGTCGAAGATTTGACCTTTCTTGGCCCCTTGGTGCGCTTGCGCGTGCGCAGCGGGCAAGCGGCTGTCCGAGTCGACCTGTTCGGCGCCGCGCGCTCCAACCCACCCAGCATCGGCGATGCCGTTACTGTTTATTTTCAACCGGACAGGGTGCATCTAATGGACGCCAATATTCCGGTCTGACCAACAGCCGGGCCGGTCGCAAACGTCGTCTGGCTATCGCCTGGAGCGCGCGAATGCCTCGAGCGCCGCAACAAAGGCACCCGTCGACGACGCGAGACTGTGCGAGTTGTCGATGACAACATCCCAATCGGCTGTGAGCAAGGCTCGCTCATCGCCCACACGGCTTTCGAGCAGCACTTCGCGACCGCGTGCGGCGATGCGCGCCGCGCGGATAGCAGGTGTCGCGTCAACGTAGATCGTGCGGACCTGCTCGCACGTCTGTCGCGCTTGTGCGACAGCGCCTCGCGACACATTGCAGACCACCGTGTGACCCGCCTCAACATCGCCGCAGATTGACGCGGGCAGTCCATAGGACAAGCCGTGTGCGCGCCAGGATAGGGCAAATCGCCCGTCCGCTTCGGCGGCAACGAAGGCTTCGGGGCTGAGACTGCCGTGGTCCTCGTGCGCCGATGCCGCGCGGGTCACAATGCGTTTGGGGAAGCAGAACTCTGCGCCAAGCACAGCGCGCGCATGCGAAATCAGCGTGTCCTTGCCGGCACCCGACGGGCCGACGACAAGCACCAGCACGCCGGGGGCGAAGCGTTCGCTCACAGCACCCGCTCCGCCCGTCGCCAGACCCTGCGAACAACCGGCACATCGTCCGTCATGCGCAACCGCACCAGATCGGCGCGCTTGCCTTTGGCAAGTTCACCACGGTCGTGAAGGCCGGCAGCCTTGGCCGGATTGCGGGTGACCAGGGCGATGGCATGGGGCAGATCGATCTCGGACACCTGGGCGACGAGGGTCTGTACCGCCAGCAAGAGGCTTGCGGGCACATAGTCAGATGACAGAATGTCGAGCGTGCCCGCATGCGCCAGATCGGTCGCCGCGACGTTTCCGGAATGGGAACCGCCGCGCACCACATTGGGAGCGCCCATCAGGACCTTGATGCCCGCCTTGTGCGAGGCCGCCGCCGCTTCGACCGTGGTTGGAAACTCTGCGATCGAGACACCGTCGGCTATGGCCTCGTCGACCTGTCTGATGGTCGCGTCGTCGTGGCTGGCGATGGCGACGTTGTGCTTTCGGGCAAGTGCGATCAGGGCGCGCCGATGCGGCCCGGCATTGCGCGCGTGCAGTTCGGTTCGCCCGGCCATGAAAGCATCGATCTGAGCGTCGCTCATATTGTGCTTGCCGCTGTAATAGGCCTTCAACTTCTCCAAATCGCGGAATTGCCGTTGGCCCGGCGTATGGTCCATCAGCGACATGAGGCCGATTGGCGCGCGGTCCATCAGGGCGGAGGCGGCAGTAAGCACATCGTCGGAGCACACTTCGCAGCGCAGATGCGTGAAGTGATCGGCCCGCAACATGCCGCCGTCGCGCGCCCTTGTGATCGAATCGTAAAGCTCGCCCGCCACTTCGGTGAAAACGTCCTTGCGCTCGTCGGCTCCCACGCGCAGCGCGTCAAACACCGTTGTCACGCCCGACGCCGCGATTTGAGCGTCGTAGGCCAGCACGGCCGAAAGGGTGTGCCAGATCACGCCAGGACGCGGTTGGAAATGGGCCTCCAAGTTATCCGTATGCAGTTCGACGAGGCCGGGGATCAGCGTGTCGCCGGCAAAATCTTGGGCGCCTCTGGGACCGGCGCCCTCGCCCAGATCAACAATAGTGCCTTTCGCAGCAGCCAGCCAGCCGCGCTCGATCACCCGGTCCGCCAGCACTAGTCGCGCGTTGGAAATCAGCAGATCACGTCCGTTCATGAAAAACCTATGCGATGTCCTCGTAGAGCTTCACATGCATCAGTCCATAGTCCTCCGGCGCATGCCCCCTCGCGTTTGGGTTTCGCGCCGTTCGAGAAAGCGCATGGGTTCGGGCTCGGCACCTCGTCCTCCCTTCCCCACTGCTCGCGCGCAGCTATCGCTATACCGTGCCGCACTGGACGCAAAGTAATGTTGGCCTGCCCTGGCGGTGGCGGCTAGGGCGATCCGGCCAAGCGGGACCGGGCAGCGGTCAGGTGCGATCTGGCGTTAGGATACATTTCAGCCGATATTGCGCACCGCATCTATGGCCTCAGCCCGTCTGACATTAAGGCCGTCGAAGCCGCAGTGCATCTCGGGGAGAACATCAATGGCCTTGCCACCAATCGAAAAGACACCGAAGCAAACGAACTATGACGTCGTCATCATTGGCGGGGCCATCATGGGTTCGTCAACCGCGTGGTTTCTGACCGATAATCCTGATTTCAAAGGCTCGGTCCTCGTCATCGAGAAAGACCCCAGCTACCAGTCAGCGGCGACCGGGCTGACGAATTCCTGCATGCGCCAGCAGTTTTCCAACGAATTGAATGTGCGGATATCGCAGTTTGCTGCCGATTTCGTGAAGAACATGCGCACCTACATGGGCGGCGACGACCGTGTGCCTGCGCTCACCATCCAGAATTTCGGCTATATGTATCTGGCGGACACGGAAGGGTTTGCCAGCGTTTTGCGCGAGAACCAGAAGGTGCAGCTGGCGGCGGGTGCGGCCACCCGGTTGATGACGCCGGATCAGATCAAGCAAAACTACCCGTTCTATACCGTCGATGACATCGTGCTGGGCAGCATCAATCTGGTGGACGAGGGTTATTTCGACGGCTCGACCGTGTTCGACTGGTGGCGCCGCTCGGCGCGGGAGCGGGGCGTCGAATACATCACCAATGAAGTCGTCGCCATGACAAAGACTGCCGGCGGCACCCTCATCGAAAGTGTTACGCTGAAATCCGGTGAGATCATTTCGTGCGGGCAGATCGTCAACGCGTCCGGCACGCGCGGCGCCCTCACCGCAGGCATGGCGGGGATCAAACTGCCGGTCGAGCCGCGCAAACGCTACACATGGATCTTTACCGCTGAAAAACCGCTGGACCGCGACCTGCCCCTGACGATCGATCCTTCGGGCGTGCACGTCCGCGAAAACGGCGGCGGCACCTATATGGTTGGTGGCCATTCCGACATCGATCCGGCCGTTGATCCCGATGATTTTTCGATGGACCATTCCCTATGGGAGCATCACGTCTGGCCGGTCCTGGCCACACGCATCCCGCAGTTCGAAGCGGTGAAGGTGACCAGCGAATGGGCCGCGCACTATGACTCGAACGTTCTCGACCACAACGCGGTTATCGGCCCGCACCCCGCGATCACCAACTTCCTTTTCCTCAATGGCTTTTCCGGCCATGGTTTGCAGCAGTCGCCAGCCATGGGGCGCGGCACCGCAGAGTGGCTGACGTACGGCGCGTACCGCACGCTCGACCTGCGGCCCTTCCACTATGACCGGATTGTGCGCAACGAGCCGATCATCGAGAAGGCGATCATATGACGCTGGCGGCCAATTCGAAGCTTGCTGCGATCCACAGAGGCTCGGACACCGCGCTGCTGGCGCGGGGAGCCGGCAGTTTGCTCCAGAAAATGAAGGAGTGACCGTGTGTGCTTCGCGACAGACCGGCTCAAATACGTAGCGGATGGGCCAGACCAAAACTTATGGACTGACGTCCCGGTGCTCTTGTAAGCCTAGCTATGAAGTTGCCTGATTGGGTGCGCTTGATCAATAGCGGTTGCGCCGTGCAAGCCCCATCGTCAGCCGCTTTCAGGACACCGGATCGATCGCATGACATCTTGGACAAAGTCGCCTGCTCCGCCCGACGCTGAGCAACGGCGTCGTTCTCCGGTCGTTGTGACCTATCCGGTCGAACGGCTGCCAATTGTCGACGCGGGTGTTTACAAGCGTGCTGCCGACGGTTCTGCGCTGCAGTCCGAGATCATTGTTCCGCCGCGTGACGGGCAGGCCTTCAGGGTTGCGAAGGGGCAGGTTTTTCGCATCCTCAGCACCGAGGGGCCACAGGTCGGCGATCTCAATCTCTGGAACGCGCACGATCTGTCGGAACGATTCTTCAGTGGCAAGACCAGAGCGCTGCATGCAACCCACGTCACGACGGGGCATCGGCTCTGGAGCAATTTGCCTTACCTGCGGCCTATGGCGACAATCACGGCTGATACGCTTGACTGGTACGGATTTGACGCTGATGGCGCCGGCATCCACGACGTCATAGGCACCCGCTGCGATCCCTACACCAATCGCCTGCTCAGCGGCGGCGACTATCACCAATGCTGTCATTCCAACCTGTCGCGTGCGCTTGCTGGCGCCACCGGGTTGCCCGTGACGGACGCAGAGATGCACGTCCATGACGTGCTGAACGTGTTCATGTGCACGGGTTTCACGAAAGATACGCATCAGTATTTCATGAAGGCCAGCCCAGTTCGCCCTGGCGACTACATTGAGTTTTTGGCCGAAATCGACCTGCTGTGCGCCCTGTCGGCCTGCCCCGGCGGTGATTGTGGATCAAGCCATTCCAGCGACGCCCAGGCCTGCTACCCGCTAAAGGTCGAGATCCGCCAACCCAAGGAAGGCGCTCTGGCTGGTTGGAACGAGCCTGCGCGCAATGCCTATCCTCGCACGCATGGGATCTGACGCGTGCAGCACCTTGGAACAAAGACAAGCTCGTTGGCCCGAAGCCGCCACTGAAGGCCAGTCACGGTTAGTCGATCAGGACCAAAATGAAAATGGCCTGCCGCACGCGGGATTTGGCACTATTCAACCTCGCCATCAATAACAAATTGCGTGGCTGCGATTTGGTAGCCTTGCGGGTCAGTTGCACGTAGCGCGTTCCCATGGCAACACCCTGGGCTCAAGGTGTTGCAGTTCAGTTTAGAGCGCGCTGTGCGTTACGGTTGCGCCTAACGCACCCTACGGCTACCCGGCGCCCCCACGGCTGTTACGGGTCGCGTGATCCACCCCCTACAACGGCCCCGCCTGATAGAGCGT
>JAYUAJ010000042.1:0-2553 GCA_043741375.1 Hyphomicrobiaceae bacterium
CATCCAGTTCAAATCGACACCACAATCTTCCATCGAAAAATAAAAGAAAATCAATGACCTAAGCCCGTCAACTCCTAAGTAAACCGGACAGTAGTGACCACCATATTCAAATTGGAACATCTCTTGCACGATTGTTGTTGATCATAGACTGCGTGGTGCCATTGCGCGTAGATTTCTATTTGCTGGGGGAATTGGAACGTCACGCGACCGGAAGCCGAAGGCTCAGTGGAGTAGCGTCATGCGTATAGTGACAGGGCTTGCAATTGCGCTCACCAGCGTTGGGTCTGCCGTGTACTTCGTGGGCACTGGCGGCGACGCACCGAAACCGGCAGATCACCTCGCCAATGTGACGCAGATCGGTGCCGGCGGATCCACTCAGCTCATGCCTACCCGTGCAACGCCTGCCGCGCCACAACGGAGCGCGACCGCGGTTCCGGCGCCATCGGAGCAGACGCCGGCCGCAGCGACCCCAGCGCCGGTTACGTCCTTCATCGCGCTCGTTGCACCCAAGCCTGCCGATCCCGGCACGCGTAGGCTCTCGTCGTCCCGCCCAGCCGACGAAGATGCGCGGCGCGAGCTCGTGAAAGACCTGCAACGGGAGCTCAAGCGCGTCGGCTGCTTCGAGGGCGAGATCAGCGGCCAGTGGGGGTCGTCGTCGAAGAAGGCGATGAGTGCGTTTACCGACCGTGTCAACGCAACGCTCCCGCTCGATGAGCCCGACTACATTCTACTCACCCTCGTGCAAGGCCATTCCGCTCAGGCCTGCGGCAACTCCTGCCCGACTGGCCAGGCGATGAACGAAGACGGCAAGTGTTTGCCGCGCGCAATCGTAGCGCAGAAGGCTAAGCGTTCGACGGGCAAGACCGTGACGGCGGGCCTCGATATGACGCCAACCGGGTCGCTCGAGCCTTCCATGTCGCGCATGGCAAAGCAGCCGGCTGCTGCAAAGACTGCCGGTTCATGGGCAACCGTGGTGACCGTGCCTCCGCCGTCGCCTGCTCCACGCAATGCGCCGCTTCCGGGTCGTATGGCTGTGGGCGCACCGGTCGAGCTACCGGCGCTGACGCCGGAAGCCGACCGCGCGAATGCCGAACTCGCCAAGCGTAAGGCCGAATTGGCCGCCGCCGAAGCAGAGCCGCGCCGGACCAAGGACGCTCTCGCATGGAAGAAAGCCCAGCAGGGGGACGCGGCCCAAAAGAAGGCGGCAGCCGAAGCGGCAAAGCCGGCCCAGTCGGAACAATCAGACAATAATGCAGACACGGTGGTGATCGCCGCCGCAGCCCGCCAGGCCGCGCTGAACAAACCGCAAGTTGAGCTCGCCAGACAGGGCCAAAGCTCAACCGGCGTGGCGGCGGTACCGCGCGCTCGTGCTGCCCACATTGTCGTGCAGCCAGCACCGCGCTTTGGCCCACCACCTTACGCCGTCGGCCGGATCGCGACCGCAGCACCGCGGCCAAGTTACGGTGCAGAGCCGCGCCGGTGGACCCGGACGTTCTTCACCGACATCACACGGATGCATTGAGCGCCAAAGTTTTGCCGGCGGCGGCTGCTCACGATTGACCTGTCAGCTCGTCGTGCAAACTTCGGCCGTCGGAACCCAGGATGTATTGTTTTGCTGCAAGTCGCACTCGGCCATGACCGTGCCCATGTGCGTGTTCATGCACACCTTGTCGCCGAGTTTGTAGGCGTTGCCGCGAAACAGGCAGCGGCACGGGATCACGTTGCCGTTGCCACCGATGACCCCATGAAAGGGCGACGTTTTCCATTGGGGTTCCGGGACCGCGGGGCCTTGGGCCTGCGGACCTGAAGTCGTTTGCGCAATGACCGACGGGCCAAGCCCCATTGCCGCCAGCGTCAGCAGCGCCATCGCGGGCATGGAAAGCACAAGCCATCTCGATGCGGTTTTTCGGCGTGTCAACATCGGCATGTGCGTGCCTCGTTTCGCCAATCCGAAACAAAGCATAATCCAGAGTGAGCGCAATGTCATGGGCCATGACGCCGGACCATCGCTGGTCAAACGCCCGTGCCCCGAGATTGCTGACCTGCCCGCGGCTTCCTCATATGAGTTAGTCATCAAGGGGCTTGCCAGCCCGGAGTTGCTGATGGAAGTTGATGTGACAGCCGTCATACCGGAAAGCTAACGAATGACTTTCTCACTCGTCGGGCGCTGCGCGAGAACCGGCATGCTTGGTGCGGTCGTCACCACCTCGTCGATGGCAGTCGGTTCACGGTGCTCCCACGTGATGGCCGGTGTCGGGGCGGCTCTGAGCCAGCATCGTACCGATCCGCGTTTGGGCGCCTTGGCGCTCGAGCTCTTGCGGCGCGGCTTCAGCGCTGACGAAGCTATGAACGCAATCATCGCCGCGACCCCGCATCGCGATTGGCGTCAGCTCGCGCTCATCGATATCCAGGGGCGGACCGCAGCTTTTTGCGGGGCCAACGTGCGGCCTGAGCGCGGCGTGGCGCACGGCCGGGATTGTGTCGCCATCGCCAACATCGTTCGGTCAGCGGAACTACCCCAGGTGATGGTGCGAGCCTTCCAAAGCAACGCCG
>JAYUAJ010000043.1:0-13809 GCA_043741375.1 Hyphomicrobiaceae bacterium
TGATGACCATCGCTAGGCTGCGCGCCCATGGCATCTTTCCCTAGTCAGTTCAAATTCCCGCGCTGTGTGACACTCCCGCACTTCCCAGGTTTGCATGACTCTCTCCCTACTCCCCTCGGATTCGGGGGCATGGCATGGGACTCTACACGCAGCCGATCAGCTTTTTGAACGACCGCGACGGCAAGCCGCTCGCGCGCGCGTCGTTGCAGTTCTACGTCAATCGCACGCGTACACCGCTTGTCACCTACAAGGATGCCGCCCGCATCCGCAAGAACCCCGAGACCATAGCCAGTGACGAGGCCGGAAGATGGCCGCCCATCTGGCTCCCCTTTCAGGCCGGCACGACCCTTAAATACACCGTCGAATGCCTTGATGACCAGGGCGGCATGGTCTTCACCTCCGACGATCAGGAACTCCCTATCCAGGGGGCTGAATCCGGCGCCACTCTGTACGCCTTCCCGCTGGTCTCGACCAGCCAGGGCGGGACCGCCACCACGATCACGCTCGCCGCCGCCAATTTCAAGGGCCTGCTCTCGGTCGCGGCCTCCGCCGCCAATGTCTACATCGACATCCCCAATACCGGCCTTGCCGCCGGCCGCAATCTCACCATTCGCCAGATCGGCTTCGGCTCAGCCGTCGTCATCCGTGCCGGCGTCAACATTCTCATCGACCAGACGCGCGCCTATCCGCTGCGCGACAAGGGCGAATCCGCCACGATCGTCTGGGACGGCGGCGGCTTCGTCGTCGCCGATCACAACCGCCTGCTCGGCGGCATCATTCCCGTCACGTCCCGTATCGATGCGGCACCGGCATCGCCGCTGCCAGGAGCTGTATACCTCGCCAAGGCTTCGACGGCATCGTTCGTCAAGGACTACCTTTACAAGGCGGACGGAGCTGGCGGCTTCATCGAATATGCCCCGGCAACGGGATGGATCGCCGTCGTTGGCGACGAGGATGTCGCGGCCTATGCGTGGACAGGCACCACCTGGAAATCCTGGATTGGCTCGGGCGGCGCGGCGGATGCGGTGCTGCATGTGCAGCTCCAGCGCGCCACCAATACCGCCGGCGGCATCCCCGTCTACGGAGCCTGGACCCGCACGGACCTCAATACCGTCGTCAAGAACGAGATCACCGGTGCATCCCTGTCTGGCAATCAGATCATCCTGCCGTCCGGCTCCTACGATCTCGTGGACGCCTCCCGCTCGATGGGCTCGACGATGGGTTCCGGGCTGCGGTTCCACTCGCCCTCATCGGGAAAGTCCATCCGGGGTGTCAACGAATACCTTCAGGGCAACGTCACCACCGTTTCAGCCACGCAGATAGCCGTGCACGTCGGCGGTGCCCCGCGCGCCACTGGCGTCATCGACCTGACCGCGACCGACACCTTCGAGCTGCAATACTTCGCTCAGCCGCCGGTCGGCGGCTCCAACAACGCTGACCTCGGTTTCCCGCTCAACACGGCTTCCCTTCCGGAGATTTACGCGAACGTCCTCATCCGCAAGAGAAACCGGTCATGAGCGATACAGCCATGATCGACGGCGCCGGCACGGTCGTGCAGGTCTATCGCGGGCATGAGCCGCCGTCGATGCCGGGCTTGCGCGCGGTGCCGGCGTCTCCCGACACGGTGCATCCAGGTTTCCATCACGATGGCTCTGGGTTCCATGCGCCGCCGCCCAATCCGGCGAACCTGCCGGGCATGCGGCTGGGTGAAGGGCAGAACATGCACACGGTGGTCAATCACGGCTATCCGCAGAACGGCTATGCGCAAGGTGGCTACCCCCAGAACGGCTACCCCCAGCATCCGCCGATGCCGTACCCCTATCCGTATCCTTATCCGCCCGCCTACCCGCAACCGGCGGCACCGGCATCACATCCATCCGTGATCGTGATCCAGTCGCCGCCGGCCATGCCGTATCCTGCTTACCCCCAGATGCACCCGGCCATGGGGGCCGCACCGGCCATGGGGGCCGCACCGGCCCCCTATTACCCCCAGGCGCCGGGCCTCCCACCTGCCCAGGTCGCGACCCCCGTCGCTCTCCAGGCCTTGGCGGGAACATCGGTCGATCCAGCCGGTGTCCACGAGCCCGCGCAGTATCCCCCCTTTACTGCGCGGGCTCTACCTCTTCCCGAAACTTCCGCACAGGCCATCGAGCGCGTGCGGCATGCGATCCGCGATCTCCAGGTCGAGCTGTGGCCGCGTGACCGCGAGCATCAGGCCGACCTCGCCAGCGTGTTCCTGTCCTACCAGAACTCCAGCGAAGCCCGCGCGCACCTGGAGGCCATCGCCCCGCCGCACGTCGATCTGCTCGAGTTCGCGCAGGGCATTCTGTCGGCCCGGCATGCGGCCAACGCCAAGATTTCGGCGCTCGGCAGCCTGCTCAACATGATGACACCGGCCATCGACGGCAGTGAGGCAGCCGACCGCGTGCTCGAAGCGGCGGGCAAGATCGTAAGGGGGCAAGGCCGATGACCGACGACGCGCCGCGCTGGTTGGAGATTGCCCGCACCTACAACGGCCGGGAACGCGGGCCGTGGCTCGCGCGCCTGTTCGCGGAAGCCGGTCACCCGGAAGTCACCGACCCGAATACGCCGTGGTGTGCGGCGTCGATCGGCGCCTGGCTGCACGAGGCCGGCCAGACCGGCTCAGGCAGTCTCGCGGCATCGAGCTATCTCACCTTCAGGCAGGGCCTGGACGCTCCCAGGATCGGCTGTATCGCGGTCCTGGATCATCACGTCGGGTTTGTTGACTGGATCGACGGGGACCGCGTCGGCATCATTTCCGGTAACAGCGGCCGCAGCCATGGCAAGAGCGAGGTCAACATTTCGACCTACAAGGCGTCGTCGGTTCTGGCGTGGCGCTGGCCAATCCCGATCGTGACGCCGGCCGATCTCGATGCCGCCGGCAGCCGCACGACGGCCAAGGGCAAGACCGACGTGGCGATCGGCGCGGCCAAGGTGGTCGCTGGTATCGCCGCCGTGACACAGAGCGGAGCAACCGGCCCCAAGGAGACGCTCCAGGCCGCCGGCTCGATCGCCGACATGACCGCGACGCTCGGCATGTGGTCGTCATTTGGCAAGGCCGTCGATGGCGTCTGGGCGATGCTGCATCACGATCTGCTGGCCGTCGTCCTGATCATCGCCGGGGTTTATCTCATCGCCAGCGGCAACCTGTTGCGGGGCTGGCGAACCTCGGACGCCAACAGTGGCAAGGCCGCGCCGAAGACGGGAGCCGCTCCATGATCGTTTCCCTCATTGTCAAATGGTTCGGCGGCATCGCCTGGAGAACCATCACCGGGCGCTCGTTCGGATCGGCCGCCGCGTCTTGGCGCACGTGGCTGCCCTATGCGGCCATCATCGCCGGTATCGGCGTCCTGCTGATGGTGGCGCAGCCCTTCG
This sequence comes from Hyphomicrobiaceae bacterium, assembly GCA_043741375.1. GTDB lineage: Bacteria > Pseudomonadota > Alphaproteobacteria > Rhizobiales > Hyphomicrobiaceae > JANYHF01. The sequence continues at coordinate 3,397 of JAYUAJ010000043.1, forward strand.
TGCGCAAACCGCACATCCCCAAGAACCTCATGAGCTTGATGGAGTGCTCTGGCCTCATCAGCCAGAGCCGCGCCGAAACGCTCCAGAGCCAGGCCGACAAGGACCGCGATGCCAACCGCTCCAGCGCCGAGCAGAGGCTCGAACTGGCGGCCGCCTTGGCGCAAGAGCGCGGGCGCGCCGACGGACTGAACGTGCTGCTCGACAAGTCCGAGATGAGCCGCAACATCTGCGCGCCGGCCGACGCCGTCAAGCGCTTCAACGAACGGGTGACCCGATGAGAGAGATCGTGCGCCCCGCCCTGTTCTGCCTCATGCTGATAACGGCGGGCTGCGCCGATCGTCCCCCCCTCGAACGGATCGTGCCCGTCACCACGGCGGCGCCGGCACCGATCGTCGCCGGCGAGTGTTTCCCGTCCGACGCCGGCAAGCCCGCTCCCTTCCCGACGATCCCGCTCGATAAAGGCGCCAAGGGCGCGTCAGGCACAGCCGTCATGGGCACGCTGCAACGCGGCAAGGAAGCCTATGTACAGGCGACCGGCGAGCAGAAGGTGTGCGAGGCCAGCTTGCGTGCTCAGGGGCTCGGCATGCCGCCCGTCACTACCGCGTCGGCGGTGAAATAGCACAGCATCCGGCTTCAACCGTTTTCTCCCCGACCAGGATAGCCGAGTGAGAGTTGTCGTCGTAGCCGCACGCGCGCCGCTGGAGGATCAGGCGATGTGTTGGCACGCCCGCCGGGCTGGCGAGATGATAGACAGAAAGCGACATGCTGGGACTGTCGATCCGGGTGATGGTCACGGGTATGCCACCGAGAAACTCACCATGCATGCCGACGGCGGCGAACGCCCACGGCGCCGGCTCCTGTCCCCGGCAGGCAAGGTCAGCCCAGGCCGGTGCGGCCCCCATGGCCAGTGCGGCCCCCATGGCCGGTGCGCCCACCAGGACCAACGCCGCCAATCCCGTAGAAATCCTTGATACGATCGATGTCCGTCTCGCCTTCACCCGCCTGCTCCCCGTCGCCTGAATAATCATCGGGCTCGGACGCTACGGAGCGTTCGCGGCGTGATGGTGGCGATTGTTGGTTAACTGCGGGCATCAGACGGGATTCGCGGCCCACGAGGCTATCAGAACCGGCAACGCCGCGCGGAGCAGCCGGGGCCGGGGCCGCACAGCCCATGAGGCAAGGACGCGGCACGCCCTCGCGAGGCCCCGTCTCGCCGGAGCCCGTGATTGGCGTCACGCGCATGACGCCGGTTCCTAGGCACAACACGCAATCCATGAGTCACCCGTTTAACGATGCCGCCGCCGGCCGGCAATCAGGCAATGCGAACGAATAGACTACGGAAAGCGTTGTCTCCGGCGACAGCACCTGTGATGCCATGGCAGCGCCACGTCCCGACTGTGATATTGAAGAAAGGGGCTTGTGGCGCCAGCTTAAGGTAGCCGTTAGCACCAACCATGACATAAGTCGTTCCCGTAATTCCTACGTCTTCAATTCCATTGAAAACGAGGACTGCCGCAACATAAGAGCCAATACTGTCGACCGCCGCTGGGACGCCGATAGGCGGGAGGGCTTGTTCTTCGGCGGCCGTCACGAGGCCGTGGGCATCGACCGTGATGCGGGCAAGTTTGTTCGTGGTGACATTGCCGTAGCTGCCCGGCGTAACGGCCGTGTTGTTGAGCTTGAGCGGCTCGGCGACCGTGCCCTTGCCGAGCAGGGTGGTATCGTGCGTGACCTGTAGCAGGCCACCACCGGTGCCGGTGGTCAGACTGTCGATTCCCGCTTGCAGCAGCAGGTCAGTCGCGATCCGCTGTTGCCGCTCCAGGTTCTCGGCCGCGATGGCGCGCGCCATTTCCGCGTTGATCGCGGCTTGCAGGGCGGCTTCGGCCGTCATCGCTCTGGCGATTTCGGCATCAAGGTCGGCCTGGCTGATGGCTCCGCCACGCCTCATGATGTACTGGCTGAAAAGCTGAGAGGTGACCGGCTCCCAGCCGTTGCCGAAGTTGAGGTTGACCCACAGCTTGCCCGGCTTGTTCTGGCCGATCGGCAATGGCGCCGAGATCAGCGACCTCTGGAACCACAGCCGGAGCTGGTTCGGTGGCTGTACATCGCCCTCGATGAGATCGTCGGCGATGCCGGACTTGCGCAGGATTTGAACCCAGCGATCCTTGCCCCAGATCAGGGCATAGGCGGACGGCGGCGTCAGTCCGGCGCCGTTCTCGCGGGCGATCGGTTCGCGTTGGGTGTCGGTGTCGAAGGCTGCCATGTGGATGTCCTACGGATTGGCGTCGGCGAGACGATGCGAGAAGCCCGTCAACATCAGGGATGCGCGGCTTTGTAAGAGGAGAATTCGATCTGAAGCGCCGCCAAATCCTTGGCCATCTGCTGCATTCCAGCGATGGCGTCCCACATGATCGCCTGCTCGTTGAGACGTAGAAACCCATCACTGCCTTCGTGGACGTGTTCGGGATAAATCAACATAGCCTCTTGGGCTATCGCGCCAGATTGGCGTTCTTCTATCCAGTGATCATGCGGGACGCCATCGTCGTCCTTGACGATGAACTTTTTTTCGAATGTCTTGATCTGGAGTTTCGACAATCGCGCCATGGCGTCAACAGTATTGACCGGCAGAATGTCGCGCTTGAGGTTGCGATCGGAGCCAGTGAGCGTGCTCGCATAAAACAACTTTCCGTTGGCATAAACGGCGTAACCACCGCCGCTGCCGGTGACTTGGCCGTAGACACCGTGGCCGCTACCGTTGCCGGTGATGATGCCAGCCACGCCGTGACCAATGCCGGTGCCGAGAATGGTGCCAATGACGCCGTTGCCGTTGCCGTTGCCGACGATGTTACCGGCAACCCCATAACCGTTGCCGGTGCCTCGGACTTCGCCGGCGACCCCGCCACCGTTGCCGCTGCTGTTGACCACGCCGACAACGCCACCACCGGTGCCGGTGCCGTTGACCTCGGCATAAGCGCCGTGGCCGCTACCAGTGGTCGATACAGCGATCAACAACGGCCCCGTCATGGCGCCGCCGGACTTGGCGACCCCCGCCGTCAACTGCGTCGTGCTATCCGGAAAAACGTAGCCGCCGGCGTTGTTGACGATCCGCTTTTGCGACAAGATGCCGGGGCCGGCGCCGGTAGTGTCGAAATAACCGCCAGCGCTTGCGGGGTTTGAACCGCCTATCCCGGCCACGGCGTGGCCACTGCCGGTGCCGACGATGGCGCCGATGACGGCGTGGCCAGTGCCGTTGCCGACGATGTTGCCAGCAACCCCATTGCCGTTGCCGGCGCCACGGACTTCGCCAACAACACCGGCGCCGTTGCCGCTACTGTTGACCACGCCGACAACACCACCGCCGGTGCCGGTGCCGTTCACCTCGGCATAAGCGCCGTGGCCGCTACCAGTGGTCGATACAGCGATCAACAATGGGCCAGTCATGGTGTCGCCGGCCTTGGCCACCTTGCTGTTGGCCGCCGTCAACTGCGTCGTGCCATCCGGGAAAACGTAGCCGCCAGCGTTGTTGACGATCCGCTTTTGAGAGATGATGCCGGGACCGGGGCCGATATTGTCGAAATAACCGCCGCCGCTTGCGGGGTTTGAACCGCCTACGCCAGCCACGCCGTAGCCAACGCCGGCGCCGAGAATGTTGCCAATGACGCCGTTGCCAGTGCCGTTGCCGACGATGTTGCCGGCAACCCCATAACCGTTGCCAGGACCATGTACCTCGCCAACAACACCACCACCGTTGCCAGTGCTGTTGACCACGCCAACAACACCACCGCCACCGCCGGTGCCGTTGACCTCGGCATAAACGCCGTGGCCGCTACCGGTGGTCGATACAGCGATGAAAGGAGCGCCCGCCGTCGATATCGACAACGGCCCCGTCATGGTGTCGCCGGTCTTGGCCACCTGCCCGGATATCCGGGCACGCAACGCCGTCAGGTCGCCGATGACGGCATCAAGCTCACTTTGCGTGGCGGGGTCGCGGAAATACGGGTCCAGCCAGTTCCCAGGGACTTGCGAGCCTTGCGGGCCTTGACTCGGGCTGATCCAAGGCGCGCCGCCTGGGACCAGCGGCAAGACGTTAATCTGTCCTTGCAAGCCCCCTTCCACGGCCTGCGCGCGTGAGCGCTCGGCATTGATGGCGGCGATAGCCGTGTCGATCTCGGTGACGACGGCATGCAGGACATTGCGAAACGCCAGCGCCTGAGCACCAGGAACGATGGTCGTGTCGATCTGGGTATTGACGGCTGCTGTGGTCATATCAGTGCTCGAAATCCGAACCGAGGTCAGGGAACTCCGTCACGACATACTCGGACTGGCCGGCCCCCGTGGCCGTCAGATCGGCCACCCCTATGATGGTCTGGGGGGCGGTCGTGTAAACTTGGGCGCCACGCATGTCGGTGACACCCGCCGTGCCGCCGTCGCCGCCGCTCATCCAGTCGAGCCGGTTCGGCGCGCGCACGAGCAGACGGGTCTTGAGGATTTCACCGGTTGAGAACAGCGCGGCGAGTTCGATGCCCGGCGCATTCCAGCCAAGGCCGTAGTCCTGACCCCACCAGGGCAGCCAAGCCTGTGAGCCCCACACGTCGAGGACGGCGGTACGTTCCGAAAACCGCAGTGCCGCCCGGCAGCCCGACACGTCCATGGTCATGCCGTCGAGGATGGCGCCGGGATCGAGCGCCCAATCGTAGTCAATGGTGACGACCGCGCGCGCGCCCCGTTCCAGCGGCAACAGGGGCCGCATCTTGAACTTGGTGAATCCCCTGTAGATTTCGCGGCCAATGCGCGGGGTATAGAGGATGGCATGACGGCCCTTCATCAGATGAGCCTCCGCTTGGCGCGGCTGTGTTCTAGGCACAGCAGCTCGTCGACGGTCTCGTCGATGTAGAAGGGGGCCGAGAGAACACCGCGTGAGATGTTGTCGGCGATGATCAGGGCGGCGATATCGAGCGAGGCGCGGCCGGGATTGTCCTGCGTGGACGCCCAGGCGGTGACGAGATCGCGCATGTCGTGAATTGCCTCGGTCAAGGCCATCACATCGCGTCCTTGTCCTTGCTGCCACGCGGGGGGCCGCTAGCAGCAGCGTCATCGGGGAACACCTTGCCGAGCTTGCCCTTGCCTTTGGGTTCGTGGCCCTGGCCCATATGCATCATGATGACGATCGGCATGTGCCCGGCGCCGTGCGGCATTCCCTTGCCGCCGCCACCGCTAGCGGCCTCCTTGAAGGCGTTGGGCTTAGCCATCGAGGACGCATCGTCGCCACCCATCGGGCCGCCGCAGTGCGGACACTTGCCTTTCATCGCTTTGCCTTTCCGGGCGCCGCGCTCTTGGCTGGTGCCTCAAGCGCGGCATTGTTGATCTGGGCCTTGCCCTTGGTCACGGCGCCCGTGAACATCAGCATGATGACGCAGCCGAGAACGGCCATGACCTCGTCCATGAGATCACCGCGACGCGATGATGGCGACGCCGGCACCGACGGCGACCAGAACAAGGTCGTGCACGCTGGCGTTCAGCCAGGGCCACGCGCGATAAGCGGCGATGCCAGCCATGACAAGAGCGGCGAGGCCGCCGATATCGCGCAACAGCGCTTTGATGACCGCGAGGTTGATGTTCACCGAATCTTCTCCGGGAAGCACCGGACTTCAGGCCGGCGAGCGATACGAGCAAAAGCTGCCCGTGCTGTGGAACCATCGATAAGAAGAACCGGCCTAATCAAAGCACTTTCCTTTGCATATCGTGCGGCCATTCAGGCCACGCTGACCACGTCGCAGCCCGGAACATTCGTTATCGGGCAGAGGCCGCACTAAGTAACCCGGCCTTGAGTTCTGCACCTCGTCGCAAGACGGGATGATGGAAAAGCCCCTTCCTTCAGGGAGGGGATCGGTTACGAAAAACCTGATTCAGAGTCACGTTGGTTTGCCTACCGCCGCGACGGTGTTTGTCCACCGTGCGCGGGTACGGGTTGCCTGGAAGCATCAGGGGGTCTCGATGCGGCAGGCGGGTGAGAGGCAACCCTGGACGGTCCAGGCGAGGCCCGCGCGTTCACAGCGCTCTCGAAAATCTGACGTTGGCCTGATCTGACAGCCGGCGAGAACGGCGATGGCAACGGCGGCGTAAAATAACGGTCTGTCCATGCGCGTTTCCGATCCATCAGGAACATGACGGCGGCGATGGGAAGCGCCCCCGTGACCAAGGCGCCGATGATCACGAGGACCATCACCCAGTCGCCGGGCAGGAAGGCCAGTGTTTGCACGCGTGCCTCCTCGCGGGCTTGCCGGTGACGGTGGCCGGAATTAGAAGTCCCTGACCCAGCGAGTGCCCACGGTCTGATACGTGTATTGAAGCACATCGCCACCAGCGGCTGTGATTGGCGTGACCTTTTGATAGAGCGTCTGCCCGGCATTGGCTGACACAGTCAGCGTCGTCACCACGGGCGTCGCCGCCGCGATCGCGCCGCCAAATGTGAACTTGAGCCTGTCAGCATCCAACGGCGCCGCTGGCATCGTCAGAACTGAAGTGGCAAGCACTGCCGCTGGATTGACGTAGACTCGGTCGACACCAGTCGTGATCGTATTGGCGCCCGCCGTCGTAATGATCTGCGAGCTGCGCGACGGCACCGCCGTCAACTGCGTCGTGCCGTCCGGAAAAACGTAGCCGCCCGCATTGTTGACGATCCGCTTTTGAGCGGTGATGGCGGGACCGGCGCCGGTAGTGTCGAAATAACCGCCGCCGCTTGCGGCGTTTGAACCGCCTACGCCAACGACCCCATATCCACCGCCAGTGCCGAGGATGTTGCCTAAGATGGCGTGGCCGGCGCCGTTGCCGGTGATGTTGCCAATAATGCCGGAACCGCCGCCGGCGCCTTGCACCTCGCCAACAACACCACCACCGTTGCCGCTGCTCTTGACCACGGCGACAACACCACCGCCGGCACCGGTGCCGTTCACCTCGGCATAAACGCCGTGGCCGGCGGCATTGGTCGATACGGAGCTGAAAGGGTTTCCCGCCGCCGTTATCGTCAAGGCGCCCGTCATGGCGTCGCCGGTCTTGGTTACGCTGCCGCTGGCCGCCCCAACAGGGGCCGTGACGTAGGCAGCACCGGTCCACTCATAGCGAACCGTCGCGCCAGCCGTGATCACGCCAATATTGCTGATCGTGAGCGGCTGCGTGCCCTTGTTGATGAAATCAAGACCAAAAATGACGGTTGCATCCGTCGGCGTATGAAACGCCACCGTCGAGGCACCAGTTGATGTCTGATTGAGCACGACCGCACGATACTGCTCTATCGTCGTGCCTGCCGGCAACGTCAGGGAGCCAACGCCGGTCGGTATGTTTGCGATCGAATAGACGAGACCAATCTGTTTTGGTGCGATCGATAGTGGCATCCGGCGTGTCCCCTTGTCTCGCAAGAGATGCCGGGAGGATCACCCTCTCCCGGCATCGGTCGTCAGCGTTTAATATTGATACGTGCACGACACAACGTCGGTGGTCGACACGTTGAACCCGAGATTAGCCGCACTCAGCGTGACCGCCGTGCCAGCGACGCTGAAGCCAGCCGAGGCGCCTCCGATTGGCAGAACCGTCTGGCCGTTGATGTTCATCTGGAAAACGCCGGAGGCCGTGTAGCTTTTGGTCAGCGCCGCCAGCGTGTTGAGCGCGGTCACGGTGACGATCTCCTGATACAGCCGGATGCCAGTCGTGGCGTCTTGTGCGACGTTGCGGGCGTTGAGCGCGGTGATGGCGTTGTAGGGCAGCGCATCGAAGGTATAGAGGTAGTCGAATTCGCCGCGAATCGAGGTGATGGCCGGCATGGCGTAAGCCGTCTCGATGCCCGCGATCAGCTCGTACAGCGATAACGTGTAGACCGCGCCGGCAGCCGTCAGGCGGCCGTAGACCTCGTTATTCGCAGACGATGCGATCTTGTTGCCGGCGGCCGTGGTGTAGACCTCAACCCGGTTGTCTGGCGGCGTGAGAACCCAGCCCATCTGCGTGCCGGATGCCGTCTGGTGCGGCACGGACGTGGATGCCGCGAACGGCGACACGCCGGCGCCGGCCGTCGACACGGTGGCAGCCAGCGCGGTCGACACGTCCATGGTCGCGGCGGCGGGAAAGCTCAGGCCGGAGATCTGAACGGGGGCGATCATCGGTTTGTTGAGCTGCTTGGCCTGAATGGGGCCGGTGAGCCATGTCGCTGGCATTGGTTCTGTCTCCTAGAAGAGGGATTGAAATCAGGCGTAATCGAAGGACACTTGATCGCTCGCGGAGAGGGAGAATCCAGCACCTGCCGGGCTCCAGGTCACGGTGGCGCCAGAGAGCGCGACAGCGCCGGTGGCGTCGATAACGCAATAGACGGAGCCGTTGACGTACATCTTGAGGGTTTGCGGAAAGGACGGTACGGACGGCAGGGCGAAGGCCGTCTGGCCGCTGGTCAGCCCGGCGACGGCGATGACCTTGGTCTTGAATTTATCGATCAGGGACGGGCTGAGATCGACCTCGGCGATCGACCCATCGATGATCTCGGCTGTTCCGACGGAACTCGAGCCGCCGGGCGTCGTGCGAAAATAGGGGTCGGAGAATTGTCCGGGCATCAGAACCACCTCACCAGTAGCATGGCGATAGACACGCTAACCGACAGCATGAACGACAACCACAAAGCCTTGTCCGCGCACGTCATCTGGCAATTCGTAATTTGGCCATCCGTTACCTGGGGAGCATGCCGTGCGTGGCCTTGGCCGCCTCCAGACTCCCCGTAAGCCACCACACGAGAAACGGCAGCAGTGGAAGGACGCAGGAGAGCAGCAGCTTCAAAGTCTCTGGCGATAGCCGCGAAGGCGTCGGCGGAGCTTCGATCCGGGAGAGACGCCGGTCCAGATGCGCGATACGCACCTCGGTTGCGGCCATCCTCTCGTGCAAAAGCACGTCCTGGAATCGGCTCATGGTCGTGACCAAGTGCAGGTGGCATGAGGCAGGCGATGCCTCCCGTCTGAGGGTTGATCCAGCCGTACCGGGACGAGAGTCATGGCTGTTCGGCTAGGGGGTGGCGGGCGTTTGCCGGGGAGGCGTGGCGTCAAGGACACGCCGTGCGGTCTGCTCCTTCTTCCTCTCGTAATATTTCTTACGGTATTCCAGATGCTGTTCACGCTGCTCTGGAGACAAAGAAGCGTACCTCTTCCGTCTCGATTCCCGATTTCTTTCCATCCACTTCTCCCGCTGCTCCGGAGACATGGATGCTTGCCAGTTTTTGTTGTTCTCCCGCTGCCTATCTTTCATCTGTTCTTTCTGCTCTGTGGTCAGCGACGCAAACCACTTCCGTCTTGACTCTCGCGTTTTGTCGATGGCTCTCTGGGGAAGGCAAGATCGCCTGATATTTTTTTTTTCTTTCTCCTGCTCACGTCGCTCCGGAGACAGCGAGGCTCGCCACTTTTTGTGGTGCTCCCGTTGTCGTTCCCGCACTTTCTCCCGGTCTTCCATAGACAAAGCCGCCCGCCATTTCTTTTGGCGTTCTCGACCGTTTTTCCGCTCCACGTCCTCCAATGACATAGCGCGCGGCTGGTGATCCGCACTCACCTTAATGTTCATCGAATCTTTTCCCTTTTTATAGCGGCCGTGATCGCCTGCACCTCGACCATCGGCAGTTCGGTATCGCGGGATATGGCGACGTCGCTGTAACCGTCACTGGCCATGCGCCCGGCGTGGCAGACAATGCAGCGTTCACCGATCGGGCGCTGGCGGCAGCGGGGGATGACGTGGTTGCGGAAGTGCTTCATCCCGGCATGGCTCCGCGATCGCACGCTCCAGGCGCCATGGCTGGTGCGTTGTGCATGGCGCAATCGCTCTTGTGTTCGACTGGCCTCTTGATGCTCAGCAAAACCCGATCGTAGTCCATGACGCCGTCGAACCGACCGGACTGATAGCTGTCCTCACGGGGCCGTTCCGCAGTGATCGGCAACTGCTGACGGGCCGCCTTTATCGCCGCATCCCAACCGCGCGCGAACGCAGCCATGATCTCGTCTAAAATGATGTGTTGATCTTCCTTCATATCCGCCCCGCCTTTGCCTTGCTGACCAGCCTCGGCTTGTCCGCGTTCTTGCGGGCCGCGATCTTCGCCGACGTGCTCTGCCTGACCGGCGGCGCCTTCGTCACCGTCACCTTGCCGGTGGCCTTGTCGGTCTTCAGCTTGACGTTGCCGACCTTGGTTTTATGTCCTGGCATCACGTGTTATCCTTCATCCAACAATCACGTTCGGCCCGTTTTTATCTGGCCTCAGCCAAATCGAGACCACTTTCGTCGTCTCGTTCCTCACGGTGTCGATCTCATACTCAACATCTTTGACCCGATACCAGCCAAGCGGCTTTAGCCAGACGGCATCGCCCTTGCGCGGCACATGCTCCAGCAATGCCTCGGCGA
>JAYUAJ010000044.1:0-2541 GCA_043741375.1 Hyphomicrobiaceae bacterium
ATCCATACCTCAACCAGCGCGGCCCCGATGTCCTTCACTCAGCCGACCCCGCGCGACTATCTCATACTGCTGTTGCTCGGCGCGGTCTGGGGTGGCAACTTCCTGCTGATCAAAATCGGCGTTGAAACCATTCCTGGCACCAGTTTTGCGGTGATGCGTCTGGCCATTGCGGCCGTCACCATGGCGGGGCTGGCGCTTTATCGCGGAGAATCGTTCAAATATCCTCGTTCAGCCTGGGGATCTGTTCTGCTGGCCTCAGTCTCGGGCAACGCCTTGCCGTTCGTATTAATCGGTTGGGGACAACACCAGGTCGACGCTGGCATTGCCGCCATCTGCATGGGCGTGATGCCACTGGCGACCATCCTGCTGGCCCATCTATTTACCGCAGACGAGAAGCTCAATCCACGCAAGCTGGCCGGCATTCTGTTCGGTTTTGCCGGACTGGCCGTGCTGATCGGGCCGAAGACACTGATGGGGCTAAGCAATCAAGCAATTGCCGAACTTGCCATCGCACTCGGCGCGTTCTGCTACGGCGTCAACGCACTCGCCACCAAGTCCCTGCGCGCCTTTCCTTTGGGTGCCCTGGCGGCGGTAACCTTCGGCCTGTCGGCGCTCATCGACCTGCCCCTGGCGCTGGCGTGGGATCGACCGTGGGAGCTGCATCCGAGTTGGCAATCACTTACCGCATTGGTCGCTCTAGCCACGCTGCCCACTGGGCTCGGCACGCTCGTGATGTTCGGCTTGATCAAGCGGCTGGGCGTGTCGTTCTTCTCCCAGATCAACTTCATCGTGCCGGTGTTCGGCGTGGTCTGGGGCGCGGTCTTGCTCGGCGAGACCCCTCCGGTGAACGCGCTGTTGGCGCTGGCCTGCATTTTGGCGGGCGTGGCCGTGGCCAGGCAATCGCCTGTTGCGCCCCCGTCTGTTGCGCCAGAGTCACATGCCTGAAGGATCGTGCGGCCGCAGACTCATGTTCATAAACACATAACTGTTCGTGCATGCGTCGAATCAGTTACGGTCGCTCACAGAAGTGTGAGGCGTGCAGCACCAACTTTACTCGATCCAGGAGACTTGCTTTGCGCAACACACTGATGGCGACTTTCGCCATGGGGCTGGCCTGTGCGGCTTGCACAGTTTCTGCGTACGCGGACGATATGGCGCCCAAGTGGGGCGGGCTGTTCGTCGGCGCGAACCTCGGGGCCACGGGCCTCAGCTCGGGCGAAGACGATTTTACGGCGGCTGGCGTGCTCCTCGGCAGCACCAAAGGCGGACCGGCTTGGGGCGCTTCGGGCGGCCTGACGTTCGGCTATGACTGGCGCGTCTCGCCCAACATGGTCGTGGGCACCATCTCGACGCTCAACCTTGAGAACTCGGATGTGGCGTCGACTGTTGGCGCCGGCCCAGCGAACCATCTGACGGAAAGCTATTCCCTCAACTCCGGCTTGCGCCTGGGCGTCCTCACAGATTCACGTACTATGATCTACGGCATGGGCGGTTACTCGCGCGCCGGTTTCAAGTTCAAATACAACGGAGTTGGCCCGTACATGGCGGACGCAACTTTTGAGGGCTGGTTTGCTGGCGCCGGCGTGCAGCGCAAAATCTCCAATGGTCTCAGTCTGACCCTGGACTATGAATTTGCCCGCTACAACAGCCAGATGCTTGCGGCACTACCACCGCCGCCGCCGGCTGAACGCCACCGGATCTCGCCCGAAACCCAATCTGTTCGGATCGGCTTCGTCTACAATCTCTTCGATCGTGAAGAGCGGCATGTACCGCTGAAGTAGCGCACCGAACGACCTCCCGGCATCGCCCATCCGGCGCCCCTCGATCCGAGGCGGCGCCGGAACGTTTTTGGTGGGATCGCTTGCTGCGGCAACGTGCAGTCTTGTTGGCGTGTTGCGCCGCCCCAAGGGGCTATGCTAGACGACGCGCAGTCTTAGTCAGGGTCTGAGGCGGTCGCTGTGCTTTGCGCGGTGCGCTGGAATCCAAAAAATCCTCGATTTTCATACCAATCTGGTTGCCTCCCGATAGGCGGGGCACCCACCGGCGGGCGGGAGCTTTTACGTGGCAGGCGAAGACCAGGGTGTGGCGGGCATGGCGGGTCGCTATGCAACCGCGCTGTTCGATCTGGCCAAAGAGCAGGGCGCGGTCGACCAGGTCGCCGGCGACCTCGACACCATCGAAAGGCTGCTCGCTGAGAGCGCGGATCTGACGCGGCTGGTTCGCAGCCCCGTGTTCTCGGCGGCGGACCAGTCGCGCGCCATGACGGCGATCCTCGACAAAGCCGGTGTCTCGGGCCTGACGCAGAACTTCGTGAAACTGATCGCGCGCAACCGCCGGTTGTTCTCGCTGACCGATATGATCCGCGATTTCCGCACGCTCTTTGCGCGCATGAAGGGCGTCGTCACCGCCGAAGTGACCTCCGCCCAAGCGCTCACGGACGCGCAGCGCAATGACCTTCTGGCGACGCTGAAATCGTCGCTCGGCAAAGACATTCACCTCAATACCAAGGTCGATCCCTCGATCCTTGGCGGCCTCATTGTG